>JBBQII010000421.1:0-4376 GCA_038324795.1 Gemmatales bacterium | reverse complement strand
AGTTGGGCCTTGGGAGGGGAGCCCGAGTATTTTGTTCGATTCGCTGCTTTGCCCCACAAGCAGCGGGAACGGATACGCGTCACGCAAGACTGGCATTCCATCGTCCAGCGTCGGATTTTGGGTCGCAGATGCCGCCTTGGTCAAAATAGATGAGCAGAGAGTACGGTATCGTTACACTGGACGCTCTGGAATTTACACGCTTCCCTATGTTGGCTATCAGCTGCCTATGGAAGTGATTCCAGCCAAGACGCTGCTTCGGGTCTCTCTCGCTCGCTGGTGGCATCCTTCAGACATCCCCGACATGGAAGATCGTTGCTATCTGCAATTGTCGGGATGGTATGTTTGATCCAACATCTGTCGCACAAGCAAATCCTATACCTTGAGTCATAGTGCTTCCAACAGTTTCCGAATTCGATGCCTTGAGGATCGCGCGAGCCGACGCAGTGGCAAAGTATCGAGCTCTCTTCGATTTGCACGTGCGGATCAAGCTTGTCGATGATTGCCGGCCCATCGAGTATTTTGGTGCTAGCACCCTACGAGGCGGCCCGCATTACCGCATCGATGCAACGACGGGCGAGATCACCTGGAAGCGATATTACCAATAGCGACCTTTGTACTCGTGGCCGCCCTAATCGATCCAACGTCTCCGCGAAAGGGACTTCCACTCCGATGACCGCCACAGCGACCAAATCATACACGACCGCGGACTCGATCCAGGTACTCGAAGGCCTTGAGCCCGTGCGGAAACGGCCGTCGATGTATATCGGCAGCGTGGACGCCAAGGGGCTGCACCATCTCGTCTGGGAGATCGTCGACAATGCCGTCGACGAGTTCCTCAACGGGCACGGCGACAGTATCACCGTCACCCTGCACAAGGCGGGCGACGCGGTGTCGGTGGCCGACAACGGCCGGGGTATCCCCGTCGATATCCATCCCAAGCACAAGAAGTCGGGCCTGGAACTGGTGCTGACAGTGCTGCATGCCGGCGGCAAGTTCGGCGAAACGGACGGCTACATCTACTCCGGGGGTCTGCATGGCGTCGGGGCATCAGTGGTCAACGCCCTGTCGCGAAAGCTCGTCGCCAACGTGAAGCGCGATGGCTTCGAATACACGCAGACTTATTCAAAGGGCACGCCGACCGGGAAGATCGAAAAGGTCGGCCCGTTCCGCGGGCACGGCACCACCATCTACTTCGAGCCCGACGAATCGATCTTCAAGACGACCCGCTTCAATGCGGATGAAATCAGGTCGCATCTCGAAGATATGTCGTACATCCATTCGGGCCTGAAGATCATCTTCAAGAACGAAGTCACCGGCGAGACGCAGGACCTGACGCACCCCGGCGGCATCCCCGAGTTCCTGGGCCGGCTGATCACCGAAGGCCAGAAGCCTGTCGTCACCGAGGCCCCCTTCACGCTGGCACGTGCCACCGGCAACAACATGGAAGTCGCCCTGCAGTGGACCGAGTCCACCGATGAGGCGATCCGTTCTTACGTCAACGGCATCCGCACCGCCGGCGGCGGCACGCACGAGAACGGCTTCCGCGGCGCGATCGTCAAGGCCGTGCGCAACTACATGGAGACGCACGAAGTCAAAACGAAGGGGCTCACCATCACCGCGGAGGACATCCGCGAGGGGATCGTCGGCGTGCTGTCGGTCTTCGTCCGCGAGCCGATGTTTCAGGGGCAGACCAAGGAGAAGCTGAACAACCCCGAGATGACCGCCACGGTGGAAAGCTTCGTACGACCGGCTTTTGAGACGTGGCTGAACAACAATATGTCCGCGGCCGATCAGATCGTCGGCCGGATCGTGCTGGCCGCCCGGGCCCGGCTCGCATCGCGCGAGGCGGCCTCGGAGGTCAAACGCAAGTCGGCCGGCTCACGAAGGCTGAACCTGCCGGGCAAGCTGGCTGACTGCAAGTCGACCGATCTGGACGAATCGGAACTGTTCATCGTCGAAGGCGACTCGGCCGGCGGCTCCGCGAAGCAGGGGCGCGACAACCGCACACAGGCAGTGCTGCCCCTGCGCGGCAAGATCCTCAACGGCGAAGGACTGACGACCGCGAAAGCGCTGCAGAATCAGGAACTCAGCGATCTCGTCTCCGCGATCGGCACCGGTGCGGGCGACAAGTTCGACGTCGGCGGCCTGCGCTACGGCAAGATCATCCTGCTGATGGACGCCGACGCGGACGGGCACCATATCTCGACGCTCTTGCTCGACTTCTTCTTCCGGCACATGATCGAACTGATCAAGAAAGGCCATGTCTACATCGCGCAGCCGCCGCTCTATCGGCTCGATGTCGGCAAGGAACGCCTGTGGGCGATGGACGACAACCACAAGGAAGAAATCATCTCGAAACTGCGCCAGAACGCGAAGTACGAAGTCACCCGCTTCAAGGGACTCGGCGAAATGGACGCCAAGGACCTCAAAGAAACAACCTTAGATATCCGCAACCGCACCCTGCTGAAAGTAGAAATCGACAACCTGCTGAAGGCCGACGAAACCTTCGACCACCTGCTCGGCAAAGACCCCGTGCACAGGTACAACGAGATCATGGCGAATGCGGATAAGGTGGCCGCGGAAGAGATTGATGTGTAGGGGGGCGCGGTAGCAAACTGACCGGAACCGGCCGTGGAAAGAAAAGGGGCCGTCAACCACACCGAACCTCGTTCACGTTCGACCGGCCACGGCAAATCGAAAGGGGTAATGTTGAATTCCCCCCTTTTCTCCGCCCGGAATAGCTCAGCAAACGGCTCGGGCACCGTCGATGCGCTTCGGCCAGGAACCACAGAAATGCCTCGTAGTAGCCGTCCCCGGTAAACAGCGGCCCCCGCGCCACCGCCCGATTGAGGACATGGTACACAAGCCCGCCCGGCGCGTAACGTGCAGTGCGTGGCATCACGGCAAACTGATCGTGGTCGGCATCGTGGTCAGAAAGAGAAACAGCTGCATTCCCTTTTTTCTTTTCCAAGTGGACAGACACAGTCAACAAGCAGAACAAGATCGTTCCCGGCGACACGACGGACGTAATCATACCGGCGGCCAATCCATGAGCAATTTTCTGCTAATTCGAGAGATCTTCCTGTTGTTCGCATTAGCCACTACTGGACTAGTGTCGTACGGCGAATCGCCGTTGGCTAAGGTGGCACCTAGTGACGAAGCTCTTCAAAACGCCTTGAGCAGTAGTGACACAAAAACTCGAAAAGCGGCAGCGTTGCAGTTAAGTCGACACGGCGACGTCGGCGTTGCACTATTGGTGAAGCATTGCGTCGTCAGCGAATCAAGCCAGTTGGAAGTCATTGAAGTTTTAAAGGAGATCGGCCCCACTGTTCTGCGCCACTTCAGCCCCTATTTCCGCGATCCAGATTGGCTTGTACGCCATCATGCTGCTTCAATTGCCGGGGTTCTTCGCTTTCGACAGGCAGTCCCGCAACTCATCGGAATGCGTAAGGACGACAATGCGGACGTTCGCCACGTTGTCGCACTAAGTCTGGGCTATGTCAAAGATCGACGTGCCATCATCGCTCTTCTCGATATGGCAATCTCGGATACCGATACGTTCGCTCGTCTCGAAGCGTTGAGTTCTATCGGTAACTTTGGCGCGGCAGCGTCAGAAGCAATACCGGAGCTAACTCGCCTGGCGTTCTTCGACCCGGCACCGGCCGGTAAAATTGAAGAAGGTTTCGATTTCGACGACGCAACATATCGATCGAAAACGGCTATCGCCTTGGCCAGAATCGGCAAGGAATCGCTGCCGGTGCTTCAGAAGACGATGCTCGACAAAAACTTGCATTACGATGTTCGGGAGAGGGCATTGTTCGCCATCAACGAGACTGTTCGGTTCCACGGCAAACAAATGGCTCTGGAAGCCATTCCCGCGTTGATCAAGGTTCTCGACGATCACCCAAACCTCGAAAGGCGAGCCGCATCGTGTTTAAGTGGGTTCGGAAGTGACGCCAAAACGGCAATTCCCGTATTGGAACGTAAGCTACAGAACGATAAAGACGAATTCCGAATGGGCTTTGCAGCCTGTTTGCTGGAGATCGATCCCACCAACGCGCCTGCGTTGGCGATGCTTATTGCGATCCTTGATGAGGACAACCCCGACCGCTGCATCCAAGCCCTGCGGTCCCTGCGTCACGCAGGCCCGGCGGCGACGGACAGTTTGAAGCGAGTGATCGTATTGCTTGATCACGAGAAGACGTTTGTCCGCGTCACTTCCGCTGAACTCCTTCAGGCGATCGGGCCGGAAGCAGCACCCGCCTTGCCGGCACTGCTTAAGCGAGCGGAGAAAGAGACCGATGCGAGGGTGCAACGGGAAATTACCTTAGCCATCAACGCGATTCGCAAGAAATGACTTATACCTTACGCAGCCA
>JBBQII010000420.1:0-4387 GCA_038324795.1 Gemmatales bacterium | reverse complement strand
ACATGAAGCACAGCGGCAAGGACATGACCTACTTCGATGAAGAAGCCTGGGAACGCGACAAGACAGGCCGAACGACCAACTCATTCAAGGAATGGATGAAAGGCAACCCCGCCGCCGCGGATGTGGAGAAGTACCAGTACCTGCCGCACGTGATTGAACCCTCGGCCGGGGCCGACCGGTTCACGCTGGCCGTGCTGTGTGAAGCATTCAGCGAAGACGAAGTCGGCGGCGAGAAGCGAACCGTGATGCGCTTCCACCCGCGTCTTGCCCCCATCAAGGCGGCCGTGCTGCCATTGGTGAACAAAGACGGCATGCCCGAACGGGCCGAAGCGTTGTACCGGCAGTTGAAGAAGCACTTCAACGTCTTCTACGACGACAAGGGAGCCGTCGGCCGCCGCTACCGCCGACAGGACGAAGCCGGCACACCGTTCTGCATCACCATCGACGGCCAGACCGCCACCGACGGCACAGTGACCATCCGCGAACGCGATTCAACGAAGCAGGAGCGGATTCCGATCGATTCAGTTGAATCGAAGATTCGCGAAGCGCTGATGGGATGACGACTGTTCAGCGGCGAGGCCAACGGCCTCGCCGAGCGGGGCATCACGATCGTTCGCGTACGGAGACGGGAGTACATTCTTCTGCCATCAGTTCCGGTCTTTCGCAAGCGGTTGCCGCGACGACAGCCTCCCACAACTGCCTGGCCGTTCTCCCGCGTACCGCCTTCTCGGCCATCGTTTCAGCAATCGCCTGTAGATCAGCAGGCGATGGCGCTCTGCGTTCAACCTTCACTGCCGCGAGTAGAGTCTCTTTCATCGCCTTGAACTGATCGACCACGGTTTGACCAAAACTCTCCCATTCTGCCTGATTGAACCCCTCGCGAATCGTATCGCGAAGAGCCTTGCAGGTTGCTTCCAAGCAGACATCCACAATCTGACTCACCATCACCTGTTCATAACCCTGTTCGAAATCGAACTTCATCTTGATCAGTTGGACCAGCGCCTCGTTTACATTCTCCGGTGAGTTAACTGACATTGCTTCTTCCTGTCGTTGATGTGGAAACGACTCTGGATTCGGGAGAGTCCACTGGCCGCCAGCATTTCAAAGCCGTGAATGATTCGCAACGAGTTTTCGAGATCTTGCTACACCAAAGTGCAGGCCTTCTACCCATCGGAAATTGCTGTAATTGCTGTCGGACTGCCACAAGAAGAGTTCAATCATCGTCTTAAACCGCTGATCGTGGTCTTCCATGGGCGAACCTCACTTACAGTTGCGTCGTCCGCTGTCGCAGCCAGTGATCCACCAGCACCAGCGCGAACATCGCTTCGCCCATCGGCACGAAGCGGGGCAGCAGGCAGGGGTCGTGGCGGCCGCGGGTCAGGATCTCGGTCGGTTCGCCGTCGCGCGTCACGGTCGGCTGCGAGCGCGGCAGGGAACTGGTTGGCTTGATCGCGACACGGATGATGATGGGTTCGCCACTCGAGATGCCGCCCAGCATGCCGCCGTGGCGGTTGGTTGACGTGTGGATCTGCCCGCCGCGATTGATGAACAGGTCATTACTCTCGCTGCCGCGCATCGCGGCGACCTTGAACCCGGCTCCGTACTCGAAGCCGGTGACGGCCGGCAGTGACAGCATCGCCTTCGCCAGGTCGGCCTTAAGTTTATCGAAGACCGGCTCGCCCAGCCCCGGGGGCACGCCGATGGCCACCATCTCGCAGATGCCGCCGATCGAATCGCGGTCCTTGCGGACTTCTTCGATGAGTTGAATCATCCGTTCGGCGGCGGCCGGGTCGGGGCAGCGCACCGGGTTGGCTTCCACCTGATCCATCGTCACGTTCAGCGGGTCGGCGATCGATGCGGTCACGCCGCCGACCCGGGTCACGTAGCCCTGTACGCGCATACCGGCCCCGGCCAGCAGCTTCTTCGCAATCGCCCCGGCGGCCACGCGGCAGACCGTTTCGCGCGCGCTTGACCGGCCGCCGCCGCGGTAGTCGCGGATGCCGAACTTGGCATCGAAGGTGTAGTCGGCATGGCCGGGGCGGTACTTGTCCTTGATGTCGCCGTAATCGCCGCTTTTCTGGTCGCTGTTGCGGAACAGGATGCCGATCGGCGTACCGTCGGTTTGGCCTTCGAATACGCCCGAGAGAATCTCCGGCGTGTCGCTCTCATCGCGCTGGGTGACGATCTTCGACTGGCCGGGCCGGCGACGTGCCAGATCGGGCAGCAGGTCGTCCATCGTCAGCGGCAATCCGGAAGGACAGCCATCGATGATCGCGACGTAGCCGGGGCCATGACTGACGCCGGCCGTGGTGACGCGGAACCGTTCGCCGAATGTGTTACCTGCCATAACCGGATTATACGGAACAGCCTCACGCGGCTGCCAGCATGAGTGGCCGATTGCCTGTTGCGGCCGGCGCGGAAATCGGTAACGATTCCGGTATACCTCAATCGTTCGTCGTTTCGCCGAGGTGGTCTCATGGGCCAGGCATTCGTGTTGCTCTCGCTGATGATTGTCGCCGGGTCCGCACTCGGACAGGTGAAGGAAGAACGCCGCTACGGTGTGCGCTTCAACCCGGAACTGTACCCGCAGGGCACGCCGGTCGAAACGCTCGGCTCGCTGCTGCGTGCAGTGGACAAGGAGCGGTTCGACTACATCGCGGCGTTTCTGCTCGATCCCGCTTTCATCAACGATCAATTGCAGATCACAAAGGCGCTATTCGACGGCAAAGCCGCCGAACAGGTCGAGGGTGAAGGCCTGGCAAAGAAGGGCTTCGACCCCACGTTCATCCGCAACCGCAAACGGGACCTGGCAGCCCAGATGAACTTCGAGAATCTGACCCGGCGCCTGAAAACGAAACTGACCAATGACCCGAACGCGCTCAAGGAGATCAACAAGATCTATCGTGACGGCGAGTTCAAAGAAGGCGGCGAAGCGACCACGGCCCGGCATCCGGACATTAAGGGAAAGCTTCTGTCCTTCAAGCTGGTCAATGGGCGTTGGTACATCGAGAATAAGATGGTGGAATAGCCAGCAGCGACAACCCCGGAAGTCATCATGATCGACCTGCGCAGCGATACCGCGACCCGACCGACGCCCGGCATGCGGGCAGCCATGGCCAGTGCCGAAGTCGGCGACGACGTGCTCGGCGAAGACCCGACCATCAACGCCCTGCAGGAACGCGTGGCCGACTACCTGGGAATGGAAGCGGCCCTGTTCGTCCCGTCGGGAACCATGTCGAATCAGATCGGCATCCGGGCGCACACACAGCCGGGTGATGAACTGCTGTGCGAATCGACCAATCACATCTACGTCTGGGAGGCGGGCGGACCCGCGGCGCTCAGCGGCGTCACCTGCCGGACAATCGAGGGTGACTACGGCGTACTCGATGTTACCCAGCTCGACGACAAAATCCGCCCGCTGAATGATCACTACGTTCGCACGCGCATCGTCTGCCTGGAGAACACGCATAACCGCGGCGGCGGCCGTGTTTACCCGATCGAGAAGATCCGGGCGATCAGCGAATGGGCGCACGCCAACGATCTGACGATGCATCTCGACGGGGCACGCCTGTGGAACGCGGTGGTCGCCAGCGGCATCTCGGGCCGCGAATGGGGCAAGCAGTTTGATTCAATCTCGGTCTGCTTCAGCAAAGGGCTGGGGGCACCGGTCGGCTCGGCCCTGGCCGGCACGAAGGAGTTCATCGAGAAGAGCAAGCGCATCCGCAAGCTGTTCGGTGGCGGCATGCGGCAGGGGGGCATCATCGCCGCGGCGGCGCTGTACGCGATGGACAACCACATCGAGCGCCTGGCGGAAGATCATGCCAACGCGCAGATCATTGCCGAGGCCGTGACGGACACGCCGGGACTGCGGCTCGATCCGGGCGTAGTTGAAACGAATCTCGTCTGGTTTGAAGTTGACCGCGAACTGGGAACCGCGAAGGAAGTGTCTGCCCATCTGCGGGAAAAGGGCGTCCTCGTCTCTTCAACAGGCCCGCAAGTGCTGCGGGCCTGTACTCACCTGGATGTGTCGAAAGCCCAGTGCCTGCAAGCCGCGGAGTTGATCCGCAAGCATGTGGGAACCGGCGCAGCGATCAAGTCGGGACGCTGATGGCTACTTCTGCTTGGTGAGTTCCAATTCTTCTTTTCGCTTTTCGTCGACTGGGACGGCCTTGTCACCCGTGTTGGACTTGATGGTGGTTACGTCTATTTGCTCCCCGCTGGCGCTCCGGCTCTGAACGGAATTTCCTCACGCGTTAATCAATTCGACGATGTCGCCCACTTCCGCCATGGCGCCGACGCCGGTGTCGCCGCAGGCAAGGCGTTTCGATTGTGGTGACGCGACTCGAATTGTCCCCTTCGCGGCATTCAATTCGTTGATCATCGATTC
>JBBQII010000419.1:0-4392 GCA_038324795.1 Gemmatales bacterium | reverse complement strand
GACGCTGCCATCTTCCAGAGCCAGTTTCGCCGGTTGCCGCATGTCGAATGATTCCCGATGTCGATCAACATTCCCGCCAGAGAGTGTGATACGAAATCGGGCCGAACGATTCAGCGGGTCTTGAAGGCAACTTCCAGATCGCCGAAGGTCAGTTTGCGCTGGCTGCCACGTGTTTCGCCGTAGAAACGCTCAAGGATCTCGCCGACGAGCGTCGAGTCGATGACGTAGTAGTTGAACTTGCCGTCGCGGCGGCAGGAGATCAGCCCGGCATTACGAAGCTGAGTGAGATGATGGCTGACCGCGGGTTGCGACAGCCCAAGTGCCTTGCAGATGGCCGAGACGTTGGTTTCGCCGTCTTTCGCAAGAATCATCAGGATCATCAGCCGCCAGCGGTCGGACAACGCCTTGAGCACGTCAACAAGGTTTTCAAGCGTGCGCTCGTCGACGCCCGTCAGCTTGCTGACGCTCATCTGCCGACGGGGCTTCGCAATGGCTGCTTTCATGCACTGGTGCTCCCGGGCGGAATACGCATCAACGGATGTTGATATTCGGTTCTATGAATACGCAGTAGTCAGGGTAGGGGTCGGGCGACGGAAGCCAAGCCGTATTCCTGCCTGCGATTACAGAAGACCGTACTGAGTCAGCGTCTTGCGCACGCGTTCCACCCCGGCGTCGTCGAGCGCGACCATCGGCAAGCGCAGTTCCCCGGTGCCCCGGCCCAACAGCGCGAGCGCCGCCTTCAGCGGGATCGGGTTGGTCGCCACGCCCAGCATGTCGCGGCAAAGCGGGAAGAGTTTGCGGTGCCAGCGCAGTGCACCGGCCATGTCGCCCTTGTCGAACGCGACGCAAAGGGCTTTCATGTCCGCCGGGACGATGTTTCCCACGACGGAGATCACGCCCCGGCCGCCGATGCTCATCAACGGCAACGTCAGGCTGTCGTCGCCCGAGAGGATCGTCAGGTCCGACAGGACGGCCACCTGCGATGCCTGATCGAGCGAGCCGGTCGCTTCCTTCACGGCAACAATCGTCGGATGGCGATCCGCCAGACGGGCCAGCGTTTCCGGTGCGATGTTCGACCCGGTGCGGCCCGGAATGTTGTAGATGCAGATCGGCAGATCCACCGCCTCAGCCACGGCGGAGAAGTGCTGGAAGTAGCCTTCCTGCGTCGGCTTGTTGTAGTACGGGCCGACCGACAGCGCTGCGTCTGCGCCGGCCTTCTTCGCGGCCTTCGTGAGACGCACCGCTTCCTTCGTGCTGTTCGAACCGGTGCCGGCCATCACCTTGATCCGCCCGCGCGAGCGCTCGCAGACCGAGGCAATCACGCGTTCGTGTTCCTCATGATCGAGTGTCGGCGACTCGCCCGTGGTGCCGCATGGCACCAGACAGTCGGTACCCTGCTCGACGTGCCAATCGACAAGGCGGTTGAGTTCGCTGTAATCGACCTCGCCGCTCTTGAACGGGGTAATGATCGCCACCGACAGACCGGCAAACTTCTCTCCGCGCGTCATGGACCTTGGCTCCGTCGATGGGCGACAAAGGGAAAGGGAATGTTGTAGGAACTCATCGGACGCGCGGGCATCCCATCAGTCTGCCCGCGCGTCCGATTGATCAATCCAGCGCGATCGTGACGGTCTTCACTTCCGTGTAGTGTTCGAGTGCGTACTCTCCGAGTTCCCGGCCGATGCCGGACATCTTGAATCCGCCGAACGGGGCGGCCGCGTCGAACACATCGTAGCAGTTCACCCAGACGGTGCCGGCCTTCAGTGCGTTGCTGACCTTCAGTGCCTTCTTGATGTCGCGAGTCCAGACCGCGGCCGCGAGGCCGAACATCGACTTGTTGCCGCGGGCGATCACATCGTCCGTGTCCTTGAACTTCAGCACGCTCAAGACGGGCCCGAAGATTTCTTCTCGGGCGATCTTCATGTCGTCGCGCACGCCTTCGAACAGTGTCGGCTGAACGAAGTAGCCCAACGTGCCGTGGCGTTCGCCGCCTGCCAGCAGCTTGGCCCCCTCCTGTTTGCCGGAGGTAACGTAGCCAAGAATGCGATTCATCTGCTCTTCGGAGACCTGTGGCCCTTGCGTGGTCGCCATGTCGAACGGATCGCCGATCTTCTGCACCTTTGTCTTGGCCACCAGCTTTTCGATGAACTCGTCGTAGATCTTCTCTTCAACGAAAAGGCGGCTACCCGCACAGCAGCACTGGCCCTGATTAAAGAACAGGCCGAAGTAGGCCCCGTTCACCGCGGCTTCGAGATCAGCGTCGGCGAAGACGATGTTCGGCGACTTGCCGCCCAGTTCCAGGCTGACGCGCTTGAGGTTGCTGCGGGCCGCCGCTTCCATGATCAACTGGCCCGTGGTCGTCTCACCCGTGAAGGCAACCTTGTCCACATCCATATGACCCGTCAGACCCGCCCCGGCCGTGGGTCCGTAGCCGGGCACCACATTGATGACGCCATCGGGGAAGCCGACCTCCTGGGCCAGCTGCGCCACACGCAAGGCCGACAAGGGCGTCTGCTCGGCGGGCTTCAGCACGACAGTGTTGCCGCAGGCGAGGGCGGGGCCCCACTTCCACGCCTGCATCAGAACCGGGAAGTTCCACGGGATGATCTGGCCGACGACCCCGATCGGTTCGTGGCGGGTGTAGCAGGAGTAGCGGCCATCGATCGGAATCGTCTTGCCGTGGTTCTTGTCGGCCCAGCCGGCATAGTAGCGGTAGCACTTGATCGCCAGCGGCAGGTCCGCGTTCATGGAATCGCGGAGCGGCTTGCCGTTGTCAAGTGTCTCGATGGCCGCCAGCTCTTCATGGTGCGACTCCATCGCGTCGGCCAGCTTGTAGATCAGTCGGCCGCGCTCCGACGCGCTCATTCGGCCCCAGGGGCCATCGAGTGCCTTGCGGGCCGCCTTCACCGCTAAGTCGATGTCAGCCTTGTCCCCCTCGGCCACCTGACAAATCGTTTCGCCCGTCGAGGGGTTGGTGGTGGCGAACGTCTTGCCGGAGATCGAGTTCACCCATTTTCCATCGATCAGCATCTGCTGGTCGAGAATCTTCGGCGGTTGAACCTTGCGCGAGGCGGAGATGGTGGCAGTGGCCATGGGTGCAGTCTCACGATCAACATGAAGAGGAAGGCGATTCGGGCATTGTGACGGAGCGCGAAGCGAAGTCAAGCAGGAAGCAGATTCCCGCCGGCAGCGAACAAACAAATCTCATTTTGCCCTTTACACGGTTGGCAATCGCTGGCATACCCTCCCCCAATCGCTGAAGAGTCGTTCGCGCTGCGTCAACCGGTCGGGGGGCCGGGCAGCAATCGGACGGCTTTGGGGGAAATCTTGCAATGCACCGTACTGTCATCCTGACGGCATGGCTGGTCGCAGCCATCCCGCTAAGCGCGGCCGAGCCCGCGCCGGCGGAACCGACTTCCACATCCTGGTACCAGCGGACGTTCGGCAGCAAGCCTGCGCCGGCGCCCGCACCTGTGCCCGCCCCGGCACCTGCCGAGAAACCGCCGACATGGAGCGACGTGTCGCGCTCGCTCGATCAGGAGCGGGCCGTCTACATGGAACGCCTGCAATTCTGCACCCGTCTACGGCAGATCGCCTTCGAGTCGGGCGATGAAGAACTGCGCAAGAAGGCGGAGATGCTCGAAGAACAGGCCGAACAGGTCTTCGTCAAACGCACCAGCAAGCTGCCCACGATCGTGCAGGACGTACGTGCCGCCGAAGCCAACCTCGAACAACGCAAACCCGGCCCACCCGCCGGTTCCGCATCCGCATCCGCAGCCCCGTCACGCATCGCAGGCCGGCAGCCCAATGGCCGACCGGTCAGGGAGTGAACCATGAAGACGATCTGCAAAGCCCTGCTGCTGATGGCGCTTGCGAGCACCGGTTGCTCGACGGCCGAAAAGCAAGTGGAAGGCCCGAAGCTGACCGCCGCGGGCAAGAGCCCCGAAGTGCCGGTCGAACTCAAGAAACTGCTGCCCAAAGAGCAGTTGAGCGAGAAGAACGCGCACTCCCAGGCCAAACTGCTTGAAGACACGCTGTACCGCGAAGGTCAGCGGTACGCCGATGCGGGGCGGGAGTAACGCCGACGCGGGACGGCATTGCCCTGCCGTCCGCTTTGAAACTGATGGCGTATAGGGCCGTCTCACGCATATTCCACCACTTCAGTTCTTTAAATCCCGGCCATGCTTTGGCTATTTCAACCAGAGTTCGGGCCTTCCTGACGCGACGGGATCGGGCACCTTTGGTTTCTACGGTTGACGACTGTCACCTTCGTCGCGACCTTCGCCTCTGACAATTGAACATCCGCCGCCTTTCGGATACGATGTCCGCGTGCCGCGGGGCAGGGCTCAAGCGATGGTGGTTGCTGACGATTGGCAATCCGCCTCCGGGGAT
>JBBQII010000418.1:0-4405 GCA_038324795.1 Gemmatales bacterium | reverse complement strand
CATTCTGCCTGGTGTTCGCCGGCACCGGGGCCATCATCGTCAATGACGCCAGCGGCGGTACGATCTCGCATGTCGGCATCGCGTTGACGTTCGGCCTGATCGTGCTGGCGATGATCTACGCGCTGGGCGATGTCTCCGGCTGCCATCTGAATCCCGCGGTGACGCTCGGTTTCATTGTTGCCCGTCGGATCGATGCACGCTGGGCGTTGCCTTACATCGGCAGTCAACTCGCGGGGGCAATCGCGGCCAGCCTGGCGCTTCGAGCCATGTTCCCGACCAGTGTCACGCTTGGGGCTACGCTTCCCGCGGGGCCGTCTTTGCAGTCATTCGTCCTCGAGCTGATTCTGGCCTTGATGCTGATGTTCGTCATCCTGAGCGTTTCGACGGGGTCGAAGGAGAAGGGCTTGCTTGCCGGGGTCGCCATCGGCGCGGTGGTCGCCCTGGAGGCGTTGTTCGCCGGGCCGATCAGTGGGGCGTCCATGAACCCGGCCCGGTCGCTGGCGCCGGCACTGGTGTCGCTGCATTTCGAACATCTCTGGATTTATCTCACCGCGCCGATCGCGGGAGCGATGATCAGCGTGACGGCATGCCGCTGTATTCAGGAACCCGGTTGCTGTGCCGCCGCTACGGAGAATTGCTGATGAAGAAAGTGCTGTTCGTCTGCGTTGAGAATTCAATGTCTTATGTTGAAACTAACTCGGACGGCGATTCGCCCAGTATCGCGCTCGGCGACAGGTATGCGCTGCTGCCGCGACCCAAATGTGATCGTCCTGCATGACGTAGACGAGAATGTATGGGAATCGCTGAAGCGGGCAGTAGCGGTTAACGTCATCATCCTCACGGGGATACAGATACGGGTTCCCTCGCACCTGCTTCAAGGCAGCTTAAAACTGTCTGGGGAATTTCCCGCCCAACCCTGCACGCTGCCCAGCGTAGTACGCGAGTGCTTCCCGCAACTCCGCTTCGGCGTTCTCGTGGAGGATCGCGGGTTTCACGGGTGCAATTCCCGCAGTTCGGCGACCGCTTCGTCGGCATTTCGACCACGTGCCGTCCCCGCGCGAATTTCACTGACACGCCGGTCGATTTCTAATCGCCATTCTTCACTCACGGCATCGTTTTCCGGTTCCAAGGATGTCAGCAGAAAGTAGGCGAGGTCGGCGCGTTCGTGGCTGTTGAGGTTCGTTGCCTGGGACTTCAATCGCTCGACTGCTTCGGTCATGGCATTGCTCCTGCTCGAGTCACTTCACCATAGCAACCGGGGCGACTGGTCGCCATATCGCGTCGGGCCGTTGGCCCGAGCGCTAAACCTTCTTTTGTGCTGCCCGCGCTTCGGCCAACTCGCGTTCGTATTCCGCGTCCAGTTCGCGCATCTGGGCGGTGTCGCGCTTCGACTGCCACCATGCCCAGGCGATTGCCGCCAGGCCGATGGCGATGACCACGTAACCGATCGGGTGGTCGTTTTTCTTGATGTTGTATGCCATGACCAAAGGCAGCA
The DNA here is from genome assembly GCA_038324795.1 of Gemmatales bacterium. Lineage (GTDB taxonomy): Bacteria > Planctomycetota > Planctomycetia > Gemmatales > Gemmataceae > JAIOQJ01. The sequence goes on along the minus strand of JBBQII010000418.1, from coordinate 2,910 downwards.
CGAGCAGGCTGACCATGTTCATCACTTTGATCAGCGGGTTGATGGCCGGGCCGGCGGTGTCCTTCAGCGGGTCGCCGACGGTGTCGCCGGTCACGCTGGCCTTGTGCATCTCCGAGCCTTTGCCCGTATTGGGGCCCTTTGGCTGGTCTTCGATCATCTTCTTGGCGTTGTCCCAAGCGCCGCCCGACGTGGCCATGAACACCGCCAGCAACTGCCCCACGACGATCATGCCCGCCAGGAAGCCACCCAGCGCGTACGGCCCCAGCACGAAACCGACCGTGATCGGCGCGCAGATGGCCAGCAGGCCCGGGCCGACCAGTTCCTTCTGCGCGGTATTGGTGCAGATGCTGACGACCCGGCCGTAGTCGGGTTTCTCGGTGCCGTCCCAGATCTTCGGGTTCAGGAACTGGCGACGGCACTCATTGACGATCAGATAAGCCGCCCGGCCTACCGCGCGGATCGTCATGCTGCTGAACAGGAACGGGACGGCGCCGCCGATCAGCATGCCGATGAACACTTCGGGGAAAGCGATCGACAGCATGCCGGCCTTGGCGTCGAACTCGGTGGTGGTCAACTGGTTGATCTGCTCTTCGCTGCCCTTGGCCAGAACGGCGATGAAGCTGGCGAACAACGAGACGGCCGCGATGACCGCCGAACCGATGGCGATGCCTTTCGTGATCGCCTTGGTTGTATTCCCCGTGGCATCCAGATCGGTAAGAATCTGCCGGGCGCTTTCGTACTCGGCCGGCGGCAGCCGATCGGGGTGTCCTTCGGGCAACGGTTGGTTCTGCGAATCGCGGTTGTAACCCATCTCGCCGATGCCGTTGGCGTTGTCGGCCACGGGGCCGAACACGTCCATGCTCAGTGTGTCGCCGGTCAGGGCCAGCATGCCGATGCCCGCCAGCGAGACGCCGAACGCGGCAAAGATCGGGTTGGTTCCGTCGAAGACATGCACGCCTGCGAAGATGGCGATGGCGATCAGCACGACCGCCCAGACAGTGCTTTCGTAGCCGACGGCGATTCCCTGAATGATGTTGGTGGCATGCCCGGTGCGGGAACTCTTCACGATCGACTGCACGGGGCTGTAGTCGGTACTGGTCCAATACTCGGTGCAGAACATCAGCGCAAGCGTCAGCACGATGCCGATCAGGCAGGCGTAGATCGGCCGCCAGTCGACGCCGACCTTGATTGGCACGATCTGCTGGGCGGCTTCAAGAACGGTGCGCTCTTCCACGTGCCTGCCATCCCGATGGACTTGATGCGTTTCGGCGGCAGCGATCTCGTTCTGCACGTCCGCCGGCAGGCCTGCCCAGTAGCGTGACAGGGCAACGCGGTCTTTCAGTGTCTCTTCCGAAGGCGGTGCTACGCCCTCTTTACTGTCGACGATGCGTTCCAGCACTTCGGTCACGTTGCCAGCTTCACCCAGCCCGCGCTGGAACGCCTGCTGGATGATGTAGTTGCTTTCAAATCGCAGGTACAACGCCCCGACAACGATAAATCCGATGGCACACAGCCCGGCCCCGAAGCGGAAACTGTTGTTGATCGTCTTCATCGCCGCCGTGGAACCGGTGGCCTGCGTTCCCTTGCCGACACGGTTGACGCTGATCATGCTGCTCAGGATGCCGACGGCCTGCATGATGAGCGGCAGCATCATTGCCTTCGGGCCGAACGCGGCATAGCCGAGGATCATGGCCGCGACCATGGTCACGGTGTAGCTTTCGAAAACGTCGGCAGCCATGCCGGCACAGTCGCCCACGTTGTCACCGACGTTGTCCGCGATCGTGGCCGCGTTACGCGGGTCGTCTTCGGGGATGTCTTTCTCAACCTTGCCGACGAGGTCAGCCCCGACGTCCGCGGCCTTGGTGTAGATGCCGCCGCCGACGCGCATGAACAGTGCCAGCAGCGACCCGCCGAAGGCGAACCCCAGCAGCGCTTCGTAGGCTTTCTCACCGACGATCAGCACGATGATGCAGCCGCCGAGCAGTCCCAGGCCGGTCGTCAGCATGCCGGTCACGGTGCCGGTCTGGTAAGCGAGCTTCATCGATTCGGCGAAGCCTTTTCGCGCAGCGGCCGCGACGCGCAGGTTGCCCGTGGTCGCCAGCCGCATGCCGAAGTAGCCGACCGAGGCGGAGAAGATCGCCCCGACGAAGAAGGCGATGCCGCGAGCGATCGCCAGCGCTTTCATCTCGGCGACATGGCCATCGGCGGGCGGTTGCCAGGGCCATTTCGTCAGCACGATCAGGAAGGTAAGGATGACGAGCACAATGCCGACGGTCGTGAATTGCCGTTTCAGATAGGCGTTCGAGCCATCACGGACGGCCTGGGCGATCTCCTGCATCCGGCTCGTGCCTTGCGGCGCGGCAAAGACTTTCTTGCTGAGCACTACCGCGTAAACAAGCGCGGCAATGGAGACGATCATCGAGAAGAACAGGATCACGCGTTCGGCGGTTCCGAACGTGACGCTGTCCGTCAGGAACGAAAACGCGTTCCAGCTTTCGCCATCGGCAGTCTGGCCGGGGACGAGGGGCTGCAAGCCCATCAACCCCAGAGCGGTCAGCACGATGGCAACATGGAAGTAGGGACGACGGGATCGCGTGGCGGACATCGTTCGATCAAATAGCATGGAACCGAAATCCCTTCCGAACCGGAGAGATCGAGATGGAATTGCCGGGCCGCGAGGGACTGCCCGAACCAACCCCGTTGAAGGTAAACACAAAATAGAGGGTAAAGTGAGGCAAGTCTACCGATTAGTCTGAAACTGCCGAAGGGTGACGCCGCCGACAAAAGTCGGCTTTGCTATAACCTGTTGTTTTTACTGATATTACGTCATTTCCGACTGGACTCGTAGTGGCGATTGTTGTATCATAACACCATGCCAGTCATGGAGTTATGATTACAATGCGCTATTCC
>JBBQII010000417.1:0-4424 GCA_038324795.1 Gemmatales bacterium | reverse complement strand
GCCATCTTCACTGAACACCATCGCATCACAGGTGCCGGTGCGGCCGCCCGACTCGATGACAAGTTCCGGCTCCTCCCGGTCCCGGCGATTGTCCTGCGCGAAGCAGGGCACGGCGACGAGGAGAGCGAGGACGACGGGAAGGCTACGCATCGGAAAACTCCACAATTAGGTGATCTATCCATGATAATGCGGAGATGCGCCGGCAGGCGGACAGTTGTCCCGTTGAGCGGTGAGGCCAACGGCCTCACCGGCGAGCCTGATGGACTCGCCGCTAAACGCATTACTCCTTCATCCGCTCCTGCTCGTCGACGGCCACCGCGCGGATCCGTTCGATCACCCGGCGGATCTTGCGGTCGTACGAGCCCAGTTTCTCCGCGATCTCCTCGGTGGAGAAACCCTGCAGGCGCATCTCAAGAATCTGCCGATCCTGATCGGGCAACTGCTTCAGGAAATGCTCGAGTTGGTCCATGAATGTGACGACTGTCTCGGGCGTCGGTTCGGCATCCATCGCCTGCATCAGCATCTCGCTGGCGTCGCTGCCCTGTCCCGTTTCCGCACTCGGATCGCGCTTGGCCGCCTTGTGATGGGCGATCTGGCGCAGCGTCTTGTGGACGGTAATACGCACCAGCAGCTTGAAAAGGTCGTCTTCAGCGGTGATCTCGAACTGGTCCGCCTTCATTCGGGTGAAGAAGGTGCGGAAGACCGATTGCACGACATCCTCGGGATCGACCCGGCTGTTCATCCGGGCGCCGATGCGTCGTTTCGCCAGTCCCAGCAGCCGCTGAACGTAGCGATCGAACACCTCACGCGCGGCAGTATTGCTGCCTTCACGAAGCCGGCGGACGAGGTCGCGATTGTCGATGTCGGTATCCGGCATGGCCGTTCCCCTGAATTTGAACCTTCATCTTACGGTTAACCTATGGGAGAATGCAATTTCGATCGCCTCGCCCGTGGGCGAGCGGGCAATACAGTAGCAATGACGCGCCGCGACCGTAAGGGAGCGGTTGCTTCCCACCGCTCCCTTACGGTCGCGGCTTGTGGTGCGTGAAGTTTCGATCCATCCTGCTTTCTCCGAGTTGCGCATGCCGTCAGCCAAATCCCGCAAGCTCAGCGATGCTGAATGGAACCTGCTACAGGAAAGGGCCGACCAGTTTGCCGACGCGCTGCACAAAGGGCAGGTCAGCGATTGGGACCCGTATCTGGAGCTGCTGGTGCCCGACACGCGCCGGGCCGTGCTGCACGAATTGATCAAGATCGATATGGACCACCGCTGGTCAAAGGGCCAACGGCCATTGCTCGAAGAATACCTGACCAGCCATTCCGAACTCGGCGATCTGGATGCCCTTCCCGTCGACCTGATCTGCGAAGAGTACCGGATCCGCAAGAAGCGCGGCGGCAATCCCGAAGTCGACGACTACATGGGCCGATTTCCCGAGCAGTATTCGGAAGTGGAGAAGGAACTCGAAAAGGAAAGCAAGACCGAGCCGCCCAAGCCCGCCCCGAAACCGACCATGCACCCGCCCAGCATGGGCGAGACACTGGGCACCGAGGGTGGCGAGTCGGTCGCGCAACTGCACACGCTGGTTTCGTCTCCCTCCGAACTGTTGAAGCATTCGATGAAGGAGAAGCCGGCCGGCACGACCCAGCAGACGGAGGAATACAAAAAGACCGACATGCTCGGCCACGGTCACTTCGGCGAAGTCTGGAAGGCGACCGCCGCGGGCGGCATCGACATCGCCATCAAGGTCATCACCCAGCCGATCGAGCGTGACGCCGCCCAACGGGAGCTGCAGGCCTTGGAACTGGTCAAGAACTTGCGGCACCCGTGCCTGCTCGCCACGCACCGGTTCTGGATCGTCGACAGCAAATTGCACATCGCCATGGAACTGGCCGACGGCAGCCTGCGCGACCGGTTGAAACAATGCCGGAAGCAGAACCTGCCGGGCATCCCGCGCGACGAACTGCTGATGTACTTCGCCGACGCGGCCGAGGGGCTTGACTTCCTGCATTCGCGCAAGGTGTTCCACCGCGACATCAAGCCGGACAACATCATGCTGTTGCACGGCCATGCAAAGGTGGCCGACTTTGGCCTCGCAAGGCTGCAGGAACGGCAGATGATGACCGTCTCGTTCGCGGGAACGCCGGTCTACATGGCTCCTGAAGCCTGGGGCGGCCGGGGCGGGCCGAACAGTGACCAGTACAGCCTGGCGTTCGCCTATGCCGAGTTGCGGCAGGGACGTCGGCCGATCGAGGCCAGCGACTTCACCGAGGTCATGTCAAAGACGCTGGAAGGCGAGCCCGATCTGTCCGGCATTCCGCCCGAAGAGTCGAAGATCGTCAAGCGGGGGCTGGCGAAGAAGCCCGAGGAACGATTCAAGAACTGCGGTGAGTTTGTCGCCGCCCTGGCCCGCGCCACCGGCAACCCGGTCCGCCTGCGTTCGCCGCAGGAAGCCGACCTGCGGCACGCCAATGACAGCAAGAATCCCGAGTCGGCCACGTTCAAGGAAAGCTACCAGGACAAGTTGCGCGAGACGGCCACGGCAACGTCGGTCCGCAAGAAGGGGGCATCGAAGCTGCTGCCGTTGATGGTGGGCGGCATCGCGATCGGGCTGATCAGCTTCCTGGTCTGGAACTTTGTGTTGAAGGATCAGGGCACGCCAACGCCGACGACTGTCGCGAAGAATGAGAACACCGAGCCGGAGAACAAGACAAAGATCACAGAACCGCCGATCACGGACAAAGATCCGGTCGTCGCGACCAAAGATAAACTGTGGCTGCCCGCCCGTTTCGTTGCCGTGCCCGGCTCTGCCATCGCCACGGTCGGCGTGCACAAGGTTCCCGAACAGATCGAGTACGAAACAACGGCCGGCGACACGGTGAGATTCCGCCTGATCGCCCCCGGCGGCAACCTGCGGCCGTTCTACTTGATGGAAACGAAGGTCACCAACAGCCTGTTCCACGACTTTGCCGACGCCGAGAAAAGTGCGGTGGTTTCCACCGCCTGGAAGAGCACCCTGCCGGGGAACTTACCCGCCGTCAACATGACGGCCGGTGAAGCTCACGCCTTGGCGAAGTGGCTGGGCGGCAAACTGCCGACGACGCAGCAATGGGACGAAGCGGCCGGCATCCGCAACAGGGCCGGGCGGGACGGACCGAGCCTGAAGTTCGGCACGGCAGCGATCGGGCGTGAGGAGCCGCGCCCGGTCGACGATCCGGTCCGCGACGAGGGCCCCTATGGCACACGCGACATGGCCGGCAACGGACGGGAATGGACGCGCGACCTGCTGATGCCCGACGGCTCGAAGATGGAAGGCCCGCTCAGTCGGCCGAACGCAAGTGATCTCGTCGTGCTGCGCGGCCGTAACTTCACCCTGAGCAAGCCGTTGACGTATGCCGACATGGACTACGAAGCAAAAACCCCGCAGACGCAGTACTACGTGAAACCAAGCCCGTGGACGGGGTTTCGCGTGGTGATTGAGATTCCGGAATAAGTTTTGTTTAGCGGTGACGCCATCGGCGTCACCGTATCGCCACCTGCACGCACACCAGTGCGAACAATCCCAAGCTGATGACCGCGTTCACCTGGAAGAACGCCCGGTTCACCCGCGTCAGATCGTCGGGCCGTACCAGCCAGTGCTCATACAGAATCAGCACGGCGATCACACCGACGCCGATCAGGTACAGCAACCCCAGATGCGGATTGACGAAGCCCAACAGCGCCAGCATTCCCAGCATCGCCACGTGGCACACCGCGGCCAGCCGCAGGCTGCGCGCCACGCCAAGCCGGGCCGGAATGCTGGACAGTTTCGCCTTGCGATCGAAGTCTGCGTCCTGGCACGCATAGAGAATGTCGAACCCCGCGACCCAGAACAGCACGGCCAACCCCAGCACCAGCGGCGTTTCGAGGTTCGCCATGCCGCGGATGGCGATCCACGCCGCGATGGGGGCGAGCATCAGCGATGCGCCCAGCCAGAAATGCGCGAGGATCGAGAACCGTTTTGTCAGCGAGTAGGCGCAGATGAACAGCAGCACCGGCCCCGCCAGATAGATCGGCCACGGGTTCACGGGCTTATGAAAATAGAAGAACAGCGTGGACGCGACGAACCCGGCCGCACACAGCACTGCGAAAATCGCCACAGCCTTGAACGACAGCGTCCCCGCCGGCAGATGCCGGCCGGCGGTGCGCGGGTTCAGCGCGTCGATATCGTGATCGGCAATTCGGTTGAACGCCATCGCCATGCTGCGTGCGAAGACCATGCACAGGATGATGCCGACGAGGTCGAGCACGCGGAACGGCTCATCCTGCCAGGCCAGCACGGCACTCGCCAGCGCGAATGGCATCGCGAAGATCGTGTGGCTGAAACGGATCATTTCGAGCAGTCGGCGAAACATGAACATCCTTTCGCGGGCACCATCACCTGACC
>JBBQII010000416.1:0-4426 GCA_038324795.1 Gemmatales bacterium | reverse complement strand
TGCGGCCCAAAGGCGGAATGATTCCATCGAACGGGTCGAAGAGGCGGCCTTGTCGCGGATCGACGGAATAGCGCATTGTAATCATAACTCCATGACTGGCGTGGTGTTATGATACAACAATCGCCACTACGAGTCCAGTCGGAAATGACGTAATATCAGTAAAAACAACAGGTTATAGCAAAGCCGACTTTTGTCGGCGGCGTCAAATATTCTTTGTTTTTTTGCGTGGATAGCTAACTCCAGCGGGAGTTAGCTGTTATCTGACTCGCCAACTTTAGTGGAAATCGTCGATGGCGAAGCCGTACACCGACATCGTCGCATGCCTTCGGTATGTGGCGGGGTTATTGAATCGGGATGAGCGCAGTGATGCCGAGCTGCTCGCCGGCTTTGCTGAATCGCGCGATGAACTTGCATTCACTGCGCCCGTGTCGCGCTATGCTCCGCTAGCCCTTGAACAAGCGAGGAATCTGCCTCGATTTGTGGTGATTGTGTGAAAAACCTCAAATCCTTTGGTGGTTTGCGGTGTTTGATTGAGTATCGAGCTTCTTCAAACATCGTTCACGAAAGGATTTCAAGTGATGGACATTTTCCGCCGCTGGTTCGCTAAAGGCAAGTCCCGAATTGAGCGTCGACTGGACAAGTCACGGGATACCTTGACGTTCCAGCCGCAGTTCGCGGCGAGCAACATTCATTACGAAGTTTCCGGCAAGACGCACGGCATCATCCATGGCGGCATCGGCGTGATTCATCTGCTCGTCGGCAAGATCGGGCTGAGCAAAGCCATCGATCAGAACCTGCGCCTGATCAAGTTGCACCTGCCCTATCACGAATCGGATCATGTACTCAACATCGCCTACAACGCATTGTGCGGCGGCACCTGCCTGCAGGACATCGAACTCCGCCGCAACGACGAAAACTTCCTGAATGCGCTGGGCACGCGGCGAATTCCCGATCCGACCACGGCTGGTGACTTCTGTCGCCGCTTTCTGCCGGGCGACGTGGAGACCCTGCTGAACGTGTTCAACGAGGTCCGCCAGCGGGTCTGGGCCGGGCAACCCGACGACTTTTTCAAGCAGGCGACCATCGACCTGGATGGCACCCTGACGCCGACGACCGGCCAGTGCAAACAGGGCATGGACATTTCCTACGACGGTACCTGGGGCTATCATCCGCTGATCGTGTCGCTTGCCGAGACTGGCGAGGTACTCAGCCTGATCAATCGGCCGGGCAATCGGCCGTCGCACGAAGGGGCGGCACGCGAAGTCGATCGCGCGTTGCTGACGTGCCTGCAGGGAGGCTTCCGCCGGGTACTGGTGCGCGGCGATACCGACTTTTCGCAAACCAGGCATCTCGACGGCTGGGATGGCATGCCGCGCGTGCGGTTCATCTTCGGCTTCGACTCCAGGAAGAACTTGGAGCAAATCGCCGAGAACCTGCCGAAAAAGGCGTGGCGGCCGCTGCAGCGTCCCGCGCGCTATCACGTGAAGACGCAATCGCGCCAGCGTCCCGAGAACGTGAAGGACCGGGTGGTGAAGGAACGCGAGTTCGAGACGCTGCGGCTGCAATCGGAAGATGTGGCCGAGTTCGACTATCGGCCCGTGGCCTGCCAGAAGACCTACCGGATGGCGGTGGTCCGCAAGAACATCTCGGTGCAGAAGGGCGAGCAGGTCCTGTTCCCGGACGTGCGCTACTTCTTCTACATCACCAACGAACGGGAATGGACGACGGAAGAGATCGTCTTCTCGGCCAACGATCGCTGCAACCAGGAAAACCTGATCGCACAACTCAAGAACGGTGTGCACGCCTTGCAGGCACCGGTGGACAACCTGACCAGCAACTGGGCGTATATGGTGATGACCGCCCTGGCATGGAACCTGAAAGCCTGGTGGGCGCTGCTGCTGCCCGAGTCGCCCGGCCGCTGGCAGGCAAGGTATCGGGAGGAAAAGCAGCGGGTGTTGAAGCAGGAATTCAAATCGTTCCTGCACGCCTTCATCTTCCTGCCCTGCCAGATCATCCGGACCGGCCGCAAGCTGGTATATCGTCTGCTCGGCTGGAACCCGCACCTGCCGATCTTCTTCCGGCTGCTCAACAAATTGCAATGCTGACCAGCGCCCATCGAAGTCGGGATCCGGATGTCCCGATCCATCTGCACGCCGAACGCCATCGGGCCGAAAGGAAGAATCACACGACAACCCAAACAACCTCCGACCACTCGATCACGAGCCGGTCGCGGAGATTCTGTTGCAATTCACCAGCAAGAAATCTATCAAGAATCCATCAGCCGCTTCGCTTGATTAAGGATTAGCTGCGGTAGCCAGATTAACACTACAGCGCAGCATGCCTCTTGAGTTTTCGTCCTCGCTTTCTTCTGGATTTCGTGGCCGCTTCGTTGCGTTCCTGGTGGTAGACGAGCAGGTCGACGAGGCATCGGGTTTCAGTTGTTGCCCGTTGGTGGCTCAGGTAGAGTCGGCAGGCGTGGACCAGTGCCCGGCAGACTTGCTCCATCGTGACCTGTGGATTTTTCCCCCCGCAGTTGAAGCGTGTGCAAACTGACGAAGGCCATGGCGACGAGGCAGAGTGCCATATGGCGTTTCAACGAGACATAGCTGCGTCCTTCGAAGTGCGTCAGGCCGACTTCGCTCTTGGCGACGCGGAACACATGCTCCACGTTCCAGCGCGTGAACGCGGCCATCATCACCCGCTGCAATCCGACTCGCGGCGGTGCATTGGTGATGAAGTATTTCTTCTCGCCGGTTTCCCGGTTCCGTGCCAGGATCAGTCGATGCAGCGGCCGACGATCGTCGCCCAGGGCCACGTCTACGGCCTTCGTCTGCCATACGGCCGCGGGGCCGGTCTGCTGACCGATGTGGAACGACCGCGCAGCCTTCCGCTTCACGCCGGGCATGGAAAACACGTCTTCGACGCTCATTTTGGCTCGACTTCGTCCCGGTCGGCAGAAGAACGATCGGGGCACTTCGCCGACGTACCGCAGGTTCGCCACATCGAGCAGGCGCAGGAACTTCGGCTTGCCGCCGTACCCTTCATCGAACGTCAGCCAGTCGTACTGCCACCCGTTCCGCTGGCTTCGGCCAACCAACTCGAGCGCGATCTCCCACTTGGGCCGGAGGCGCATCGTGTCGGGGATGTCGGCCTTCCGACACCGGTCACGGTCTTCATCCCACGATTTCGGCAGGTACAGTTCGCTGTCGAGCATTGCCTTGAAGGTGCCGCGCGCCACGGCCAGGTGAACGGTGACGATACCGTTGTCGAGCTTGCCGACGCAGCCGAGGTACTGCCGCTGCACACCAGGCGTCTTGGTACCTTTCTTGAGCACGCTGGTTTCGTCCAGAATGCCGACGGTGCCGACCGAATCGGCCGGCATCCGGGCGACCTCGGCGAGCAGCGTTCGCTGGATGCCATCGGTCAGGCCTTCGTGATCCCACAAACAGGCCTTGAGAAACTGTTGCAGCGACCGCACCGGTGTACTGGCGTACAACGCCAGCGGCTCCGCCGTCTTCCGCGGCAGGTCGGTCAGCAGCCCGCGCGTATAATTGCGGAAGTGCCGAACAGTACCCGGACTGTCAAAATACCTACCCAAAGGCCGCAAAAACGCAGTAAACGCCGGCCCGATGGCCTCGACCTGATCCATCTTCATGGGGTTCCCTCCCAAAGTGAGGAGGGTATTCTACTTACGGCAGCTGAAAGATGGGCTGCGCTGTAGTGTTAGTGATCCGGTCGGCATCATCATACACATTCACGTAGCTGACGAATGCCGTGCCGCTCGCATCCTTGTGCGTCTCGTGCGTCAGCCCGGCCACGTCGTCGTAACCGTATTCGGTGCTGCCGATCAGGCTCGTGCCAGTGGCGTCATCGTAGCGGCGCAACTCAGTCCGCAGGCCGCGGCCGTTGTAGTCGAACTCGACCCGCAGCGGAGTCACGCCGGTGCCCGTCTGCGTGCGGCTTTGCAGCCGGTGGGCTCCGTCGTACACGCTGTTGACCGTGCCGCCCTTGCTGTCGGTGATCGTTGTCACGTCGTCGGCGGCGTTGTAGCCGTAGGTCAGCGTGATGCCGTGCGGATCGGTGGCCGTGTATACCCGGCCCAGGTAGTCGTACGTGAAGAAGTAGTAACCTTCTGAATTGCCCGCCGACACCAGTCGGCCGTCATCGAAGTATGTGTATTCGACGATATCAACAATCGTGCCGGAAGCGTCCTTCCATGTTTCGGTTTCGACGCGATCGCTGGCGGTGTAGGCGTATTCCTTGGTGCGGCCCAACCGGTCGGTCTGCGCGGCGACCCGGCCGAACTCATCGTAGGATGTGTACTTCTTCTTCCCGGTCGGGTCGGTTTCCACCACGACCCGGTTCAGGCTATCGAAATCCCACTTCGTGACGTTCTTGACCGGGTCACTCAACGCGGTCAGGTTGC
>JBBQII010000415.1:0-4491 GCA_038324795.1 Gemmatales bacterium | reverse complement strand
CAGTGGCTTCACTTTGCCTTCCTTGGTCTGCTTGCCGGGGCCGACGGCGATCACTTCGCCCTTCTGCGGCTTGTTCTTGGCGGTGTCCGGCAGCAGGATGCCGCCGGCAGTCTTGGCCTCGGCTTCAGTGCGTTTGACGATGACGCGGTCGTGCAGGGGTTGCAAAGGCATCGCGAGAATCTCCAGAGGGCCGGCCGAGGCTCGGCAGGGTTTGATCAGTGCCGCAAGAAGTGCAACTGGCGTGCCTACCTTCGAATGAGTTGCGCAAGTCGTTGATGGGATGATAGTTACGGATTGCCTGTCAATGATGACAGCAATGACCGCTGCCAACATTGGTTAGAGCTGCGGACGGCAGACTGTCGCTTTGGCAGGGTCGTGCATCCCGTTAAGAGTCGTGCTAAAGCGAGCTACAAACTCCGTTGCGCCCGACTTGCGATGCGTGCGGTGGCCTTGTCGCCGGGGCGTTCCGCTGTCCAGCGATTGCAGAGTTCCTTCACCCATTGGGGTTGCGACTTGGCGGCATCGTTGAGCCAGTTGGAAACCGAGTCCTGCACATACTTTTCGGGGTCCGCGGAAAGCGGTTCAAGCAGCGACAGGGCGATTTCCGGTTCCTTCTTCAGTCGGTCGATATGGGTGCACCATACGCCGCGTGGTCGGGTTGCCTCGGTGGCGAACCTGCGCAGGAAAGGCGATGACTTCTTCGTCCACGGCGTCAGCAGTCTGATCGCCGTCTCGATGTCGGTAGCGATGTGCGAACGAACAGCCATCCAAGCCCATTCGCGGACGCCGAAGTGGCTGTCATCCGCCAACGGCAACATCAACTGCAGGCGCTGCTTCATTTTTACGTCCGGGGCCAGGCCGATGACGTAGCAGGCCCAGCCGCGAACGGTGTCCGACGGGTGATCGATCAGTTCCTGCACGTGTTCCAAACCAAAATCTTTCAGCAGGATCTGCCCGGCCCGCTTCATCCGTTCCGTGATCGAAGGCGGGCAGCAGGTAAGCAGGTCGATGTCGGCAAAGTCGATCTCGGGGTGCACGTGCATCATCAGCACGGTGAAATCGACCGCGAGTCCCTCGGCCAGGTTGGCCGCCTCGCGGGTGCCGTGGCTGAGTGCATCGAAAATCGGTTTGGGAATCGGCTTGTTCATGGTCGCTCGATGATCATGGCCACCGCATTGCCGCCGCCCAGACACAGGGTTGCCAGCCCGCGTTCCAGGCCACGCTTTTCGAGGGCGTGCAGCAGCGTCACAAGCACGCGCGCCCCCGATGCCCCGATCGGGTGTCCCAGCGCGATGCCGCCGCCATTCACGTTGACGCGAGTTTCGTCGAGGCCGAGTTCGTTACCGCACGCCAGCATCTGTGCGGCGAAAGCCTCGTTCAGTTCAAACAGGTCGATATCGCTGAGTTTCAGGCCCGCTTTCTCCAGCGCCATCCGGATCGCGGGCACGGGAGCGATGAAGATCTCCCTGGGGGCGACACCGCTGGTGGCATAAGCGACAATCCGTGCTCGCGGCTTCAGCCCGCGTGCCGCCGCCGCCTTGCCTGAGCCAATCAACAGCGCCGCTGCGCCATCGCTCATCTGCGAGGCGTTGCCCGCAGTCACGACGCCATCGGCCTTGAACGCCGGCCGCAGCTTCGCCAATGCTTCCACATTGCTGTCGGCACGGATGCCTTCGTCACGGCTGCTGGCGGTCGGAACTTTGCGGCCGGGCAGGGCGATCGGCAGCACTTCCTCCGCGAAGTCGCCCCGTTGCCAGGCCGTGGCCGCCCGTTGATGGCTCTGTACCGAGAAGCGGTCGAGTTCCGGGCGGGTGATCGCGCAGCGCCCGGCGATATGCTCGGCGGCGTCGCCCATTGGCCATTGCTCGAACGGACACCACAAGCCATCGTTGTTCAGCGAGTCGATCAGTTTGCCGTCGCCGAACTTGGTGCCGGTCCGGCTGTTCATCAGCAGGTGGGGAGCCCGGCTCATGCTCTCCATGCCCCCGGCAACAATGAAGTTGGCGTCGCCCGCCTTGATGGCCTGGGCCGCGAGCATGACGGCCTTCAGCCCTGAACCGCACACCTTGTTGACGGTGAATGCGGCGATCGTCTCCGGCAACCCGGCAAACAACGCGGCCTGCCGGGCCGGGTTCTGGCCGACGCCCGCTTGCACCACGTTGCCCATGATCACTTCATCAATGTCGGCCGGGCTCAGTCCCCCGCGCTCGATGGCAGGGCCAACGACATGCGCCCCGAGACGCGGGGCGGGGATGTCGGCCAGTTCGCCGAGGAATTTGCCGATCGGTGTGCGTACGGCCGAAAGGATGACGGCATCGTTCATGAATCACTCCGGAGAGATGGGCCGTTTTCATTCTACACGCCGGGGGCATTGCGATTGACGCTGCGATTCGTTCAAGCGTATGCTTCGGGCGAATTCTCCGAATGGAACGGGAAGGATCCCATGAGTGTGTTGCCTGCTTTCGCCAGTGTGGAACGGGTCGTCAGTGAACGGGCCGAGCCGCGCCTGGAGCAGATCGCCTGCCCGCTGTGCAGATCCATCAAACATGAACCGCTGCTGCGCGCCTGCGATCCGAACGGTGGCACGGAAGAGTTTCAGGTCGTCCGTTGTACCGGGTGCGACCTGCGCTTCACCAATCCGCGGCCGACGGTCGACGCGATTGGCCGTCATTACGACCATGACTACGCGCCCCATGCTCGGCCCGTACGGTTGAATCGCCCCCTGAGAGGCTGGTATCCGCACGACTGGCTGGCGAAGCCCGCCGGTGCGGCGCGGTTGCTCGATGTCGGTTGTGGGGCGGGACAGTTCCTGACGACGATGCGTGACCGCGACTGGACAGCCACGGGCATTGATGTCAGCAATGCGATGGCCGACGGCGGCCAGCGAGGCTTCCGGGTACATTGCGGCACGCTGCCGCACCCGGCCCTGGCGGAGCGCTCATTCGAGTTGATCACGATGTGGCACACGCTGGAGCATGTGCATGACCCCGTCGGCTTCCTGCGCGAAGCGGGCCGATTGCTGGCGGATGGCGGGTCGATCGTGATCGCAGTACCGAACGCCGCCGGCTGGCAGGCCCGGCACTTTGGCGTGAACTGGTTCGGCCTCGAGTTACCCCGGCATCTGTTCCATTTCACCTTGGAGACGCTGGCCGCCTGCGTCGAAGCGGCCGGACTGCGCGTCACCGGCCTGCGCTTCGCGAGGCACGCCGACTGGCTGCGCTCTTCGGCGGCCCGCGCTGGCGGCGGGGTGTTGCGGTCGAAGCTCCTCTCACGGGCGATCACATGGTTGCGTTCCCGGGGTCCCGGGGGCGACGCCATTCTGCTGCGGATCGGTGCGTAGAATTTGCTGATTTTTGTTGACTGCTGTTCCCTGCCTTGGTCAAATGCGTCGAAATTCGCAGGTGTCGGCCTGATACTCCCGTCGATTATCACTGCCGCCCTCGCTTGGTGACGATCAAGGAGTTTGCCTGTGCGCATGTTGTGTGGAGTTGCTTTGCTGGCGGGAATGCTGCTGATGACCGGCAGCGGGTTGTTCAGTCAGGAGAAGAAGGACAGCCCTACCAAGACGAAAGGAATTCTGCCGCCGTATTACGGCAAGATCGGGCTCGAAGACGAGCAAAAGCTGCAAATCTACAAGATCCAGGCCAAGTACAGGGACGAAGTGAAGAAGCTGGAAGAAAAGATCACCGACATCCGCGCTGAAGAACGCCGCGAGATGGACAAGGTCCTCACCCCGGAACAGAAGCAGAAACTCATCCAGGCCATCACGGGTGAGAAGAAGGACGAGAAGAAGTAAAGCAACGCTGTCTTGCGGACATGCCAGCGGCACGTTCAAACGAAGAGACGCGGGGAAAGCGAAGGTCGACCGACCTGCCGTTCCCCGCGTCTCTTTGTTCTCATGCGTCTGCATCACTCCGATTAACGGCAATGAGGACGAATCAGCACGAACGGTTAAGGACTCAACATGCGTTTCTATATTCCGCTGATTTGCCTGTTGATCGCTTTTGCGGACCTGCTTCCCGCGTAGCCGAAGGCGACCTAGCCGGCACCGATTCCTGAAGTTCTAAAGCCGCTGAACGCCGCCAACCGTAATCACGTCGCATTCCATAAGATGCCGACGCTGGCGATGAACTTGCCGGAGTTGCCGACTGATCAACAATGGGAGCCCATCGCGAAGCACCCCGGCCGTTGGCTTCACATCTCCGGCAAGGGCAGCGAAGATGCCCTGCTGGCGAAACTCGCCAAACTGCTGGTCAAGGGGCTCGGTTTCGAACATGGCGGCCCCGAAAGTACCCGCAAACAGTAGGATGCCGCCGCCGCGAAGCGGCCGACGAAGTAAGGAATCGCCATGTTCACCCCTCATTCCATGCGTTGGTAAGGTTTCCTCAATCTGCTTCGCTCGTATCGCAATTTGCGAATGTCGCCCCCTGATCTGTTTGACAGGATCTTCATGAAGAACAGCACCTCCCGTCGGCTCGCGGCCGAAGCGTT
>JBBQII010000414.1:0-4504 GCA_038324795.1 Gemmatales bacterium | reverse complement strand
GGACCTTCCCATGCCGTGGGTTGATGCCGAATTCGATATACCGCCTGGCAGGGTCGCTACCTTCGACCGCAGCCACGCGTATGCGAACGGCGTACCTGCCCACGGGGTAGCCGAACGGGATGTTCAGATTGATCCATGAATTGACGAGATCCTGCTGGCCGATCGTCAGATACGCGCCCGTATCGAGTTGCGGCAGCCCCAGGTAGTAGCGGTACATCGCATGGCTACCCGTCAGATTCGAGTAGCGGTTCGCTTTATCCGCGTTGTTCTCGCCCGTATCGAAGCCGAATGATTCCGGAGACGGCGCCCCCGGGATCTTCGCCCATGAGCGCCGCAGGATCGCGTCGGTTGTGGCCGACTTGCGCAACTCGGCCACGATCTTCGCGTTCTCCGGCTTGGCCACCGCGACCATGACGGCCGCGACCCATTTGCGGCCGCGTTCGTGCGAGTCGAACTCGGTTTCGATGTACTTCCTGATGCCTGGCAGCGACTCTTCTCCTTCGAATCGCAACTTCTTCCGCACCCCGGCCGCGGCCTGTCGCTCGAACGCTTCGTCCAATGCTTCGCGGCCCAGGGCCAGGTACTGTTCAAACTGGTTGCCCGACATGAACAGGTTCGAGCCGATCGTATCGAACCCGCCGTTGCCCGTGTCGCCCGGTAGTTCGGCGACGTTGATCTCCACGCCCAGCAGATCGTGAAGAGTACTGCGATACTCGCGCCGGTTCAACCGACGCAGGGCGATGGCCCCCTGCTGGTCCGCCAGCACCTTGCGGGCGGTGACCATGAGGTTCGCCAGGTCGTCGAGAAAGTCGGCCTTGTCCTTCGCGGTTGGCTGCTTCTGACCTTCAGGCGGCATCTCGTTCGAGTTCAGCGCGTCGAGGACTTTCTGCCAGCGCTCGGCCGACTGGACGTCGCCGATGGTGAACGGCAGGTCATCGACCCGGAACTTGCCTTTCCGTGTCGTCGCATCGTGGCACTTCTGGCAGGTGTCCCTGAGGATGGCACGATGCCGCTCGGGCATGACGGCGCGCGGGGCGTCGGCCGCAACGGCCTGGCCGACGGCCAGAAGCAGACCGGCGAGGAGAGAAATACGAATCACGAATCGTTCCTTTACGGAAGCGGTGAACGGCGGGTGATCAGCACTTTCACATCGTCAAGGTAATGGGCGGGAAAGTCGGTGCGGCGCTGGGCGGCGGTGGCATGGATCAGGCCGATGCGGACGAGAACAAATTCCGCGTTGGCCGGCAGTCGCATCTCGCCGGCCAGTCGCTGCCAGGTGCCGGGGTCGCGGTCCATAAACAACCGGTGAGCGCGAACATAGGCGAGCGCATCATTCTGCAGCGGATACTCCAGGGCAGTGCCGACGTTCGCGGCCGATTCCCCATCGAGGGCATACAGGGAGATGGAACACTGGTACTTCTCGTGCTCGGGGAACAGGGCTGCGTTGAAGCCGGCCGAGACCTGCAACACGCCGCCGCCATCATCGAACAGGTGGCGATGCTGCCGGACGTCGAGCAGATAGTACAGGTCCGCCACGTAGCTTCTGTCCGGCGTCGGCTTGTTGCGATAGTCGGCACGCAGAAAGCGGAGCATCTTCCGGCCGTCCGCCGGTCGTACCCCGTTCTGCTCGCCGGTGACGTCGGTGAAATCACCGGACCAGACGCCCGTTTCCGATGCCATGCCGGCCACCAGCGGAGCAGGGCCGGCTTCAAAACTCTCGGCCAGAATCACCGTTTCGCCCGTGACCCGCTGTCCGCGCGGCACCGCATACACCCAGGCGGCGGACGTCGCCAGCACGCCGATCAGCAGTCCGCACGCCATGCCGATCAACATCCGGGGCAGCAACGGCCGACGCGACGGCACGGCCGGCGGAAGGTGGTTCATCACGCCATCGACGAATTCATCGTCCGCGACCGGCAGACGCCTCAAGGCGGCAGCAATGAACGCGTCGGAGGACGATAACGAATCCTGATGCATAAAGCCGAGCAGGCGATGCACCTGAAACAGATCGGTCGCGCGCGATTGAAGTGCAGGGTCGGCATCGAGCATCGTCTGCAGTTCACTCAAGCCCGCGGCATCGAGATCACCTTCAAGGTAGTCAGTCCAGAGTGTGGAAAAACGTTCGTCGTCGTTCATCTCAGGCCTCCGCGGTCAGTTTGGCGTCGATGCAGTCGCGGATCTTGCCGCGCAACACCCACAGCAATTTCTTCACGGAAGCCGTAGATCGACCGAGGCGCGTCGCCATCTCGTCGATCGGCAACTGATCCCGGTAGCGCCAGTCAAGGACCTGCCGATCGCGCTCGGGGACGCGCTGAAGGCAGTCAGGCAGGTAACCGAGTCGATCGGCCGTCAGTTGATCGGGCCTGGCCGAGCGACGTTCGAGTTCACGCGAATGCAGATCGTGGGCAAAGCGGGCCTGATAGTCGGCCTGCCGGCGCAGACGAGTGACTTCGGTCATCAACTGATAGCGGGCGATGGTGAACAGCCAGGCATCGAAGTGCGTACCCGTATCGAACTCGCTCAACCGCGTGAAGACGGCCAGAAAAGTCCGCTGCGCGATCTCATCGGCATCAGCCCCCGGCGGGCAATGGCAGGCCAACCACGAACGCAGCCGACGTTGGTAATGGTGAACAATCGACGCAAAGGCCGGGCGATCGCCGCGCGAAGCGAGGGCGATCAAGTCGGCTGGCAGTGAATCATCGGCGGGATTCGACATCGGTCCCCCACAAGCGGCAGTGCCGTTCTACAGGGGAATGGCAGATAATGGGGGGCGGTTACCTTCACCAGTTACGAATTGCAAACCTGCCGGGTGCTGAGGAGTATGTGCGAAAAGGAGTAATACTCCGCCGGCTGCCTATGCCGCGGCGCTGACCCACTCGGCGACGCGGCAAGCCACATCCCGCCAGGTCGGAAGTTTCAACAAGCGGATCTCATCGCATTTGCGACGGTGATAATCGTCATCGAGAAATTGCTCGACCGCCGTCGCGATCGACGCTGCATCGGGAACTGCAAGTCGACACTGCCCGTGGTCGGGAATCATTGCCACGCTGGGAATATCCTCTGTAACGATGACGGGCACGCCCAGTGCCAGACTCTCGAGTGGAGGCAGGCCGAACCCTTCCGAACGGCTGGGGTAGATCGTGGCCCGCGTATGACGCAGCAGATCAATTACCTGAGCATCGGAAGGTTCGGCAAGCCACTCGAAACGGGATTCGTGGCGATTTAACGTTTCGAGTCGCCTTCGTTGTTCGGGTTCAAGCAGCGTCAGCCGGCCGGCGATTGTCAACTGAACATCCATACCGCGACGCCATAGCGACTCAAACGCCTTGAACGCTTCGCCATGATTTTTGCGCGGCTCCATCGTTCCCAGTATCGTGAATCGATTGCTGGCACGTTCACGCAGCAGGGGCTGACCACCCAAGCCATCGGCGCCCAGCGGAATTACGGGGCCGACCGCGCGCGACGGATCGCGTACGATGCGCTGCAGATAGTCACTGCGGGTTGACTCGGAGATGAACGAAGCGTTCTTCAATGAACGGGTCATTCGCACATAATCCATCGTCGAAAGTGAACAGCCCTGCGGGAACCACTGCGGATTCAGTTGTGGCAGGAAGTCGTAAAGGATCAGGAAAACCTGCTCGGGGAGTTTCTTCAACAGGCTCTCGTAGTAGGCAACCCGGTGCGGGTCATGAAACAGTTCAGTATTCAGAATCGCTCTGTACTTAAGACAGTCGTCCTGCGTCAATCTTGCGGTAGGACAAGCAGCCAGTTCCCGCAACTGTCGGATTTGAGCCTTCATGTCCTGCGCCGAGCAATGGAAGAAATCGATGATTACTTGAACGATGTTCTCCGGCAGCACCAACAACAGTCCCTGATCATCAAGGCGCACCGGAAGCAGGCGAAGGGGCCCTCGCCAGTTGGACAGGATTTCGCAACAGACTCGCTGAATGCCGGTCCGCACGGGATTGCGCAGAAACTCCGTCATATCATACAGGACGATCGAGTCAGTCATCGCGTTGGTCCCAGTACGAACAGCAGTCATCCCGTCGGCAGCCGATGCGGTCGGCGGGACAAGCAAGGTCAGGCCAGATCCAGCACTTTCATCATTTCGATCGCGTAGTTCTCGAAATTGTGCTCACGGAGATAATTATCCCGTGCGTTCCCCAACCGTCGCAGGTGATCGCCGGCCTCGTAGCCATTGATGATCTGCTCCGCAATCAGGATTGGGCTCATCTTGTCCGGGACTCGATAAACGTAGCCGGGCGATTCCATCGAGTCAGCCAGGTTCTCGTTCGCGACTGTCGGCAGCCCTGCACCGATGCAATCGAGGACTGCGCCGGAAAGTCCGCCGAACCCGTGTGTCCGCAACTGAATTGCGAAGTCCGCGGCAAGCAGATAGTCGCGGTACTGCTCGTCCGTTATCCAATCGGTCAGGAGATGTATACGTTCGCCGATACCCAGTTCGCCTGACTGTTCTGTCAGTTGATCGGCAATGCCGATGGGA
>JBBQII010000413.1:0-4508 GCA_038324795.1 Gemmatales bacterium | reverse complement strand
GCACGTGATCAAGAAGTAGCTTCTGGCAGTCCCATTGCGAATGGCATTAGCCCGTTGCGGCGCGTAAAAGAATAGCCCGTGCATTCCGGCAGGTTCTTGTAAGGTGGGTGGGCGCTTTGCGGAACGGGACGTTCCCAGGGGTTTCACCCCTGGCTATTGACGACCGCCCCATTCGGGGCGAAGACGACGCAATCGCTCCTCGTTGAGAATTTCCCATCCAGGTACGAGCTGCACACACTTGCGGAACCCACCGTTCGGTGATGGCGGGTTCCGCAAAGCCTCGACTCACCCTGAAGAAATTCGCACAGCTTAATCTTTTACAAGCCCTTAGCCGGTACCGCAAGCGACGGATTCTCGGGTTTTCCTAACGGAATATCCATCATGGCTCGTTGATCAGATCGTCTACACCGTCACCTTGTGTGGCCCGTACGCAACGGCATGCACCTTGCCGCCCGGGTGGGGCAGGGCGACGCGTTCGCGGCTGTACATCAGGTCCCATAGGCCGGCGGTGCCGTCGAAGCTGGCGGTCGCCAGCGATGCGCCGTCATGCGAGATCGACAAGCCGCGCACGGCATCGGTGTGGCCGACCATCACGCGGATCACCAGGCGCGTTGTCAGGTCCCAGACCTTCGCGGTCTTGTCCCAACTGCTGGTGACCGCCCGTCGGCCATCAGGAAGAAACACAACGCCGCTGACTGCCAAGGCGTGGTCGGCCAGCACGGTGATCTGGCTGCCGGACTTCACGTCCCACAGTTTGGCCGTGCGGTCCCAGCTGCCCGAGAGCAACCATTGCCCGTCCGGCGAGAACGCCAATGACGAAACGGTTTTCTCGTGCCCGCGGAGCGTGAAACGCTCGCGGAGCGTGTCGGTTTCCCACACCTTGATCAACTTGTCCCACCCGGCCGTGGCGAGCAGTTTGCCGTCGGGCGAGAAGGCAACCGCGCCGATCGCACCGCGGTGGGAGGTCAGCGTCCCCTTGCAGCCGCCGCTCGGGATGTCCCAGAGGCGCACGCTCATGTCCCAACTGCCGGAGGCGATCGTTCGGCCATCCTTGTTGAAGGCGACGCAGTTGATATCCGCCGAGTGGCCTCGGAAGGCAAAGCGCTCTTCGGCCCGGCCGACGTCCCAGAGACGTACCGTCTCGTCGAGCCCGCCACTGGCAAGGAACTTACCTTCGGGGCTGAACGCCAGGGCGAAGACATCGCGCGAATGGCCCTTCAGCGTGTGAACGGTCTTGTTCGTGGCGAGGTCCCAGATCACTATGTTGCCGTCGTGCCCGGCCGACGCGAGAAGCAGCTTTTCAGTCTTGTGCGGTTCGACAACGTGCGGTTTCGGCTCGACCGGCACGGGAGCAGCGATCGGAGCCAGGTCTTTGGGTCGCGGCAGCGGTGCCGGCGGTACGCGCGGCTTGAAGACCACGGGTGCCTGCTGCAGCGTGATCGGCGTGGCGGCCGGCGCGAAGCTGACCGACGGCAGCGCGGGCCGTTTGAGCGGCAGCGGTGTCGTTTTCGGGTTCAGCGTCTCGCGGGCCTGGATACCCTGCTCGGTCAGGCTGCCGGTCTCTTCACCGGTGAACGGGTCCCAGAAGCGGACGGTGCGGTCCCATGCCGTTGATGCGAGGATCTTGCCGTCGGGCGGGCTGAAGGCTACGCCGGTCACCTCGGCCTTGTGGCCCATCATCGTGTGCAGCAGTTGCCCGGTGATCGCGTTCCAGATCTTGATCGTCTGATCCCAGCCGCCGGTCGCCAGCAGCGATCCTTCCGGCGCGAAAGCCACGCACGATGCGAGCCTGGAATGGGCCGCAAGATTGAACCATTCCTCGCCGCTGCCCGCGTCCCAGATCTTCACCGTGCCGTCACCGCCGGCCGAGGCCAGCGATTGGCCGTCGGGCGAGAACGCCACGCAGCAGACTTCGCGCGCATGGCCGCGCAGCACCAGTCGCTCTTCGCCGGTCTCCAGGTTCCAGACGCGTACAGTGCCATCTTCACTTCCGGAGGCCAGCGTCAAACCGGAGGGGGCGAAGCTGAGCGCCGCCACCCCGTCGGTATGCCCGGTCAGCGACAGGATTTCCCGGCCCGTGTTCCAATCCCACAACTTGACGGTCTTGTCCCAACTGCTGGAGGCCAGCCAGCGGCCGTCGGGCGAGAACGACACATTGGTCACCTGCGACAGGTGCCCTGTCAGTTGCTGGATCTCGTTACCGCTGGCTACGTCCCAGATGCGGACGGTCATGTCCGCCCCGGCGGTGGCGATGCGTCGGTTGTCCGGCGAGAACGTCAGATGGTGCACTTCGCCCATGTGGCCGCGCAGCGGCTGCATGATCGCGCCGCCGACCGCTTCCCAGATCAGGACGGTGGCATCACCCCGTGCCGCGGCGATCAGGTGTCCGTCGGGGCAATAGCATAAGGCGTTGAATGCGCCGCCCTTGGCGTCCGGCTGAACGGTGCGCTGCCGGGGCGCGGCGGGTGTCGTTTCTTTCGGAGCCGGAACTGAAGCGGCGTTGATCGCTTCCGGGGGCAGAATGAATTCCGCCTTGCTCCTGGTCGTTACGGCGATCGTCGGCGGTGTGACGTCAGGCCCCAGCACCGGGCTGCTCGGCGGGGCGGCCCAGGTCTGCACGAATTCCTCGTCGTCAACCGGTACGTTCGGAGCACGCGGCGGCGGCACGAACGATGGCTTGGCCAGTGGCGGCGGCGTCACTGTGCGAGAGCGCAGGGCCGGTCGAACCAGCTTCTGCGTGTCGTCATCAGCTGCCTTCGGCGCTTCGGGCGGTGCACTGATACTGCTCGGCATCTCGATCGGATTGAGCGATGCCGCAATCGCCTTGGCGTCGTTGCTGGTCTGCACCCGGAACGACAGCACTTCCTTGCCGGTACCCAGGTCCCAGAACCTGACTGTGCGATCAAGGCTGGCCGAGGCGACCCGCACCCCGTCCGGGGCAAAGGCGACCGCGGTGATGACATTCGTGTGACCGGTGAAGGTCGCCTTCAGATGGCCGGTATGCGATTCCCAAAGTCGCACCGTGCGGTCCCATGAGACGCTGGCGACCGTCTTGCCGTCGGGTGAAAACGCGAGCGCGGTCACCTCACCCGTATGCGCCTGTAGAACGTGCGATTCCTTGCCGGTATCGAGGTCCCAGAGGCGGATCGTGTGATCGAGCCCCGCCGACGCGAGTTGCTTGCCGACCGGGGCGAACGCCACGCAGGTGACGTCGCCGGTGTGGCCCTTGAGCGAAGCCAATTGCGGTCCGCCATCGCGCGTCCAGACGCGGACCGTCTTGTCCCAGCTTCCCGAGGCGATCATCGTGCCATCGTGATTGAACGACACCGACGTGACCATGCGCTGATGGCCCTGCAGCACGGCAAGTGCGCTGCCGTCGTGTCCGTTCCAGAGTCGGACGGTCTTATCCCAACCTGCACTGGCGATCGTGTTGCCGTCGTGCGAGAAAGCGACCGAGGTGACAACCCCGGTGTGGCCTTGCAGCGTCTGCAGCGGTCGCCCGTCGCGTGCATCCCACAGCCGCAGCGTCTTGTCCCAACTGGCGGTCAAGAGGCGTTCGCCGTCGGGCGCGAAGGCGACGGCACTGACAACGCCGCCGTGCCCTTTGATCGTGAGCAGTTCCTGCTGATTCCCGACGTTCCAGATCTTGACTGACTTGTCCCAACTGCCGGTGACGATCTGCCGGCCGCCGGGGGCGAACACAAGAGAGGTGACGTCGCCGGTGTGGCCGCGGGCCGGGCCGCGATCGCCGGCGGCGGGGGCTTCGAGGTTGTTCACAGGTTGGTCCTTCACACCAGAAGAAGCGGGAGGTCCGACAGGCGTCGCGGTCGGTTCAGAGCGGGGCGGCATGACTTCGATAGCGGGGGCGTCGTCTTCCGTGCCGGGCATCGGCATGATGCCGCTCATGCTTTCGAGCGACGCGACGATATGCGTGATCGGCTCGCCCAGCCATTCACGCGAAGGCGCTGTCAGCGGCTTCGGTGCCGGAGCGGGTGGAACCTTCGGCGGGGCCGGCAGCGGCGCAACTTCCGTGAAGATATCGATCTCTTCATGCTCGCTGTTCGCCAGCATGCCGAGGCTGCCCGCCAGGGCGGCGAACTGCTTTGCCGCCGGCGACTGCGGATTCGCCACCAGCAACGGCTTGCCTTGTTGCGCGGCCCGTGTCACTTCCGGGTCGTGCGGGATCACCTGCGAAAGCATCGTCTTCGCGAAGATCCGGCGCAGTTCCATTTCCCACGCACCGCCGACCGGTTCGTTCGGCGGCAGCGACAACAGCAGACCTCGCAGCGTCACGTCGCTGCCTTCGCCCTGCACCACTTTGATCAGTTGCAGGAACGTCGGCACGGTGCGGAACGCCATCGGCTCGGCGCGGATGATCAGGATCATGTCGTCGCAGCAACGCAACAGATTGCGAAGCTGCATGCCGCCCATGACCGGCGGGGAATCGAAAATCACCCGGCTGTATCGCTTGAACGACGCTTGATTGCGAATGAGTGTCAGGAACTCAT
>JBBQII010000412.1:0-4548 GCA_038324795.1 Gemmatales bacterium | reverse complement strand
GACGGCGCCCGCGAGATTCGGAAACGCCATCGCGCCGGCGTACTCGACATCATGCGCGAGGCCGGGGCGCACTTCCAATTCGACGGCGACGACATCCGGGTCGTCAACTTCGATCGTGTGTTGGACATGGATGCCATGCTGCCGCTGTTGCGCGAACTTCCCGAACTGACCGAGTTCTCCGCATCTACCAAAAGGTTCGGCGACCCGGAGTTCAAACAGCTGCTGCCGCTCAAGAAACTGCGCTTGCTCAACCTGTTCGAATCCGACATCGGCGACGATTCACTCAAGCACTTCCGCGAGTTCCCCAACCTTGAATCGGTCCCGATGGGGCAGACGCGCGTCACCGACGCGGGGCTGAAGAACCTGGGCGAACTCAAGAAGCTCGACTACCTCGGCCTGCGCGGCAACCAGATCACCGATGCCGGGCTGGTGTACCTGAAGAATCTTCCCGCACTGACCGCGCTGACACTCGAAGAGACACGCGTTACCGGCACCGGCTTCGAGCATTTGCACGGCCTGAAACTGCAGACGCTGCGATTGCAGAACTCCGGCTTCACCGACGACGGCGCGAAACAACTGCATGGCATCAAGAGCCTTCGCCAGGTCGATCTCCGCGGCACCAAAGTCACCGGACCGGCAGTTGAGAACCTGCGTGAAGCGCTGCCCGATGTCAACGTCGTCAGCCGGGATGGGGAGTAGCCGTGTCGTTCGCCGTCGAACACCTTTCCCCTCGCGACTCGCTCATCGCCCGCTTCGATCCACGCTGGAAGCTCGTCGCACTTCTGATCGCCGCCGTGCTGACTCTGCTGCTCCGCTCGCCGACGCTGCTGCTGATCGCACTGACGGTCACACTGTCGCTGGTTGGCGTGGCCCGGTTGCCGGGGGCATGGTACCGCGTGCGAATCGTCGCGCTTCTGTTCGCACTCGCGCCGTTCGCGCTGTTTCTGCCGCTGACGTTCGACCAGGGCCCATCCTGGCGATGGGCCGGGCTGTCGTTCCATCGCCAGGGATTCAACGCCGCCGGCATACTGATCATCCGCGGCGTGGCGGTCGTCTCGCTGATGCTGGTTCTGCTCGGCACGGCCCCGCTGCACGCCACTGCACGCGCGGCCCGGGCGCTCGGCTGCCCCGGAACGCTCGTGCAAATCTTCCTGATGAGTTACCGCTACATCTTCCTGTTACTCGATGAACTCAACCGCCTGCGCGTTGCCCTGCGCGTGCGCGGCTTCCGCAATCGCGCGAATCGCCACAGCTACCGCACCGCGGGGCAGGCGATCGGCACACTCATCGTCCGCGGGGCCGATCGCGCCGAGCGCGTCGCCCACGCCATGCGCTGCCGTGGCTTCGACGGCCATTATCGCGCGTTGGCCGAGTTTCATATGCGTCCGATCGATTTGCTGCTGACGGCACTGATCACGGCCCCCTACATCGCATTGACGATCATGGATCGGTGCACATGATCGATGTCCAGGACCTGGCATACGTCTACCCGACCGGCCGGCAGGCGCTCGACAGCCTCACGCTGCGCATCGGCGAAGGCGAATCGGTGGGCCTGATCGGTCCCAACGGGGCCGGCAAGACTACGCTGTTCCTGTGCCTCTGCGGCGTCTACGCACGCAGCGCAGGGAGGATCGCCGTGGCGGGGCTTGACCCGACATCGCCGGCCGATCGCAAGCGTTTGCCGTCGCAAGTCGGCATTGTCTTTCAGAACAGCGACGATCAACTGTTCAGTTCCACCGTGGCCGAGGACGTCGCCTTCGGACCGCTCAACCTGGGCCTGTCCGCGGATGATGTAAAGCGACGCGTCGCCGAATCACTGGCGAAGGTCGGCCTCACCGGGAACGACGAGCGCGTGCCGTTTCACCTGTCCGGCGGTGAGAAACGCCGTACAGCGATCGCCGGCGTGCTGGCCATGCGGCCGAGCGTGCTGCTGCTGGATGAACCGACGATGTTCCTCGACCCGCGCGGCCGCCGCGATGTGATCCGCCTCATCAATGAGTTGTCGGTGACGAAGCTGATCGCCTCGCACGACCTGCCGCTGGTTCGAGAGACAACCACGCGCGTTTTGCTTCTCGATGAGGGAAGACTGATTGCCGACGGCCCCACGGCAGACATCCTGGGCGATACCACCCTGATGGAAGCGCATGGCCTTGTCGGTGGGGATTGATACTGCGTTAGCCGTAACGAAAAACCTACTCATCCTCCCCCTCATCCGGGGTCGGGCTCGTGAACGGCTGGTCCTTGAACCTTACCAACTGCTTGCGGAAGTAGTCGTGCTTCGGGTTCAGTTCGATGCATTGCTTCATCAGCGTCAAGGCTTTCTCGCGGTCGCCCTTGCGGAAGTAGACTTCCGCCAGCGTGTCGAGATAGCCCGAGTTCTTCGGTTCCAGCGCGGTCGCCTTCAGGGAATGTTTCAACGCGGCATCCAGTTCGCGCTGGCAGTTTGCCATCAGCCATGCGGCCGAGTTATGGGCGAACGCGCTCTCCGGGTGCGCTTTGCTCAACTCCACCCACTTCTCGCGCACCTTTTCGTACATCGCGTCGGCTTCCTTCTTCTTCCCCTGCTTCTCCAACTCGGGCACCAGGCGGATCGCGATGTCCACGTTGCCGGGCATCACGGCCAGATTCGCTTCGGCTTCCTTCAGCGCCTCGTCGATCTTCCCCGCGGCGACCAACCCCCGGGCGCGGTACACTCGGACCGACTCCGGCACCAGCAGATAGGCTGTCGGCTCGATAAAGTTCGCCCCCGTACGCAGGCAGCCGACCAGACACTTCTCATAGCAGTCGGCCGCGGTGAAATAGTCTTTCTCCCTGGCCGCGTTGCGGGCCAGAAAACTCAGCACGTTGCCGTATGAATAATGCGAGTACCAGCCGGTCTTCATCAGGAAGTCGGCCTCTTTCTTCGCCATCTCGATCCAGCCGCGCTTGTTCAGATTTTCGACCAGCCCGGCCCGCACCACTTCGTTGCCCAGCGGCACCCAATGAGCCATCTCCGCCAGCCGTTTGCTTTCTTCCTTGTCGCCGGCCAGCATCAGGGCTCGCGCTTTCAGGTACATCGGCAGTGCCGGGCTGCCTTGCTGGAAGACCTCAAAGGCGTTGTCGTCGTCGATGTCCAATTCGATCAAGTCGCTTTTTCGGCCCACTTGCGCCGCCTTGTCGAATGCCTCGACCGCATCGCGGTACTGCTTGCGATCCATCAGGAAGTCGCCGAACGCGATCCAGCCATCCATGTTCCTGCCTGCTTCGGCCGCGCGCTTCAGTGCTGCCAGCGTCTTCTCATCGTCCTTGATTCCCCGGTACGCCGCGGCCATCGCCTGCAGCCACGACTGTTCACTCACGCGGAACCGCCTTTCGCCACGAGCATCCGGCTCCTGCTCCTTCGCTTTCTTCTCCAGCTTCGGCAGCCATTCATCCAGTTCCTTGCGATCGAGCTTGCCGTCGATCACCGCGCGGACCCGGTTCATCGCCAGTGTCGGCTCTTCGTTCGGCTTCTCCATCCGGAACAGGCTCCACCAAGCCGCGGCGGCGTCCTTGTTGTCGCCGAAGATCGGTTCCAGCAGGGCCCCGTAGCCACCGCGCTGGCCGGCCTCCCAGTAGATGTGCATCATCTTCGCGGCATGCTCGGCCGCGTTGTCCATCATGTCCGCCCGGGCTTCCGTCTTCACGAGGCTGCGCGCGATCACCCCATGTTCAGGGGCCTTCATCTTTTCCGCAATGCCCTTGAAGATCTGCAAGGCCGAATCGCGATCGCCCAACATCGCCAGCATCCGCGCCCGGCGGATCTCGATCTCCTGGCGTTCGTTCTCGTCCGTGTCCTTGCGTCGCGCGTCGTCAACAAGTTCGAATGCTTCCTTGTGCCGCATCTGGGAACAGAGCAGGTCGAAGGTGAATGCCATCTGCCGCTTCTTGTCCACCAGTACCGTGATTGCTTCGTTGGCACGGCCGTTCAGGAACAGCGCATTCGTATCCATCCGCAGCTTGTTCCAATCTTCCTGCTGTTCTTCAGCCTCCTGCTTCAACCGGGCCAGCTTCTCGTCGGATGCCTTCTGATTTCCGGCGAGGCGATCGTAGGCCGCTCCCACCTGCACGTAAGGCCCGAACTCCGGCGACCGCCCCGCTTCCGCGAGTGCCTTCCAGTCGAACGAGCGCCACAGCACGCGGTCAACCAGTTCCTCGTCGCCCGCCGCCGTGGCCGCCTTGCGCGCTTTCGCCCAGTCCCCCTTCACGCGGTACAGGTACGTCAGCATCGCCTCGGCCCGTTTGCCTTCGTCGCCCTTCGCGGTCCGCTGCTTCTCGAAGCGGGCGATGGCCGGGTCCAGCTTGCCGCGCAGGAGCATGAAGGTCGCGTAGTCTTCGCCGATCGTCTTCGGCTGTCCCTGAACGATCAATTCGAACAGCGCCTCAGCCGCGTCGAACTCGCCGCGCGCGAGGATCCCCGGCAGCGTCTCGCGCACCTGCTGATGCAGGCGCAACAGCATCTGTGCCCGGAACTCGGGATTGTCTTCCTTGTCGAGCAGCTTGCGAAGCGTCGACAGCGGCAGGTTCCGC
>JBBQII010000411.1:0-4555 GCA_038324795.1 Gemmatales bacterium | reverse complement strand
GCGAATAGCGAAGCAGATCACTTTCATGCATTGCGTGTTGTCCCGGGCGGAATCACCCGCCTACGAGAAGAAATTCAGAGACCGGTTGTCCAGGCAGGAAGACTCGGTCGCAACGGTGACGCCATCGTTCACACCTGAAGAACCCGATTCACCAGCCCCAGCCAAAACGGATACCGTTCCGTTGGCGACGCCGCCCAGCGTCACCCGGATTTCACCGTCGACAGTGGAAATCAGTTGCGAGTGTCCGTCATGCCATGCCCGCTTGAAAGTAAAGTCGTTCAAAGAAAGAGCTTCAGTACAGGTTGCTTGTCCGCGATGCAACATGGTTTGCACGCTCGAGTCGTTGCCGAAACATCCATCTCCAGCACCCTTGCCGCAGCCTGCCGGCATGTCTCGAAATTCTGACAAGCGCGTAGTGCAACCCGAGCGCGTCGAAGCAAGACGATCGAAGCAACCTGACTCCGACCAAACGCAGGAAGTGGATCTGTTTCTGGCCGGTCGGGCCGCCAGCTCATCGCAGTCTGCCCCCGAGCACCGATTACTTCCCGCACTTCGCACGTTTGCGGGTTTCGGTCTGATGGTGGCAAAAGCAGATGGTCGTATCGCAAAGGCCGAGCGAAAGGCCGTACGCGACTTGCTCGAAAGCTTCTTCGCTCACGATCAAATGCTTGCAAGATTCATCGACCCGGTAATCGAGCAGGTTGAGCAGGCGATCCCCGACGAAGATGCGGCGACATCGGCCCTTATTCGCATGTGCCGTCCCGACGATCGGCCAGCCATCTATCGCGCTGCCGTTCGAATTGCCGATGCTTGCGGATCACAGAATCGCGCCGAGGTATCGCTTCTGGCGAGGCTCGCCGTGGCATTGGGCATCGAGTCCGGTGCTGCAGAGATTCGTCCGAAGGACGTGATGCCGGATTCGACATCTGGAATCACGGTGTCAAATACTCTACGCGCTCCCGTCGATCATCGGGTGATTTTGGGGATCGACCCGCATATGGAACTGTCTCCCGAACTGGTTCGGCGACGGTTCAACCTGCAGTTCGAGAAACTCGACCCCGTGAAGGCGGCGGCGTTGGGTGCCGAATTTGCCGCGATGGCGCACGCCAAGCGTACTGAGCTTCGGTCGGCGGCCGAGGCGCTGATGGCCCCGTTCGGGCAGGCGCTCGATCTCGCGACGGCAACTCAGTCGACGACTGAACTTCGGCATAACCCGGAACTTGACGACGTTTTCGGAGCGTGAAGCCCATGGCATTGTTTGACGAACATCCGTTGACCGAACTCGATCGCAAGGCCCACTCAGTGCTTGGCGAAAAGGGCGTCATCAAGTCGCTGGCCGCTTCCGCAGCGCTGAGCCGACTGCCCCGCTACGTGTCGGAGTATCTGATCGCGAAGTATGTCAAACCTGAATCCTGGCGAACAGATCTTGCGAACGTTCAAACAAAGCTGAAGGAGCTTCTCCCGGACCTGGAACACCGGGAACTGCTGAAGGATAAGCTCCTGACTCGCGGCGAAGTGACGTTGATCGACCATGTCGAAGTTCGAATCGACCTTCGAGGTGGTCAACGTTGGGCAAGAGTTCCATCGTTGAGCGACAACAATGTTCGAGTGCCGTCGTCGATCACGGCGCAGAACCCCGGGATGCTACTCGGCGGTCTATGGGGTACTCTCAAAATCAAGTATGCGCCTGAATCGGACTCCAATGCGCCCAACGATCTCGTGTCGTTCACTCCGTTTCAGGTTGGTCCGCCGGACGTTCCGGCATATCAGGCGATCCGCTCTCAGTTCACCACCGAGGAATGGTGTGGCCTGATGCTGCAGTCCGCGGGCTATGCTGCCAACGCATTTCCCGAACTGAGAACCCGCCTGCTGCTTTTTGCCCGAATGATCGCGCTTTGTGAACGCAACGTCAACCTTCTTGAACTGGGGCCCCGGCAGACCGGAAAGACGTTTCTCCTGCGAAACCTTTCACCACGGGTGTTCACGGTCTCCGGCGGTCGAACGACACCGGCGAACCTGTTCGTCAACCTGGCAACGAAGCAGGTTGGCATCCTCGGTACCCGAAAAGTGATCGTGTTCGACGAGATAGCGCACACAACGTTCGGCGATGGCGATGAGACGATCTCAACCTTGAAGGACTTCATGGAGAGCGGCAACTTCAGCCGTGGCTCCCTGGGGTTTACATCTGACGCGAGCCTGGTCTTCGCCGGCAATCTTGATGTGGAGGGCACTCGACCCGATCCTTCTTATCGACATCTGTTTGAACCCCTGCCCGCGGCGATCATCGACAGTGCCTTTCAGGATCGCATGCACGGGTACATTCCCGGCTGGGAAGTCCCGAAGATTACGCCGGCATCCATCGCGACTGGTGTTGGCTTCGTCACTGATTACTTCGGCGAAATCCTCGTCAAACTGCGCGACGATTCCTTTGTTGACGCCGTGCGTGGCATCCCCATGCATTCCGGCCTGACGAGGCGGGACCAGACTGCTGTTGAACGTCTTTCGTCCGGCCTGCTCAAACTCTTACATCCCGATGGTAAATGGACCAACGAGGAACTGCTGACGGTTGTCACGTTTGCCAGCGAATTGCGGCAACGCGTGCATCATCAACTTTGTGCTCTCGCTCCAGGCGAATTCAAACCACGGTTGATTGCACCCGTCAGCGTGACCGCGCACACTGCGGAAGACCTGCTGCCGCACTCGGTGCCCGATGTGGCAGACCGACACAACACCGACGCGGTTGTGGGTGCCGTGACAGGCCTCGCCGTCGTCATGAGCGGCGAACGGGAGATCGGCGGCGACCTGCTTCTGATTCAGGTCTCCGCGATCAATGGCAGCGCCGGCCTGACGGTTACCGGTTTGCACGGTCGCGAAATGAAGGATTCCATTCAGGCTGTCTACAACCTGATCCGAGTGAACTTCCGCGAATTCGGCATCGCCGAGCAACGACTGAAATCGCAGGCGGTCGCTGTTCACCTGGTGAACATCGCCAATCCGCGTGAAGGTCCTTCAGCAGGCCTGGCATTTCTCGTGGGTATGGTGTCAGCGCTTACCAACCGACCGATCAAGCCGGGCTTCGCTTTCAGCGGCGAGGTGGCACTGCATGGCGAGGTGGGCTCAGTAGGCGGCCTGACGCACAAGATTTCTGCCGCTGCAAAGGCCGGTCGACGCACAGTCCTCATACCTGCCGCCAACAAGAGTATCGTGAATCAATTGCATGAGGAGCTCCGTTCGCAGATCAATGTGATCCCGGTTGCGTCGGCAATGGAAGCACTTGAGTTGGCCCTGATCTCCGATCTTACCAAATGATCTGCTTGCGGATTATTGGTGCTACTCGATCATCATTCCATGCGTCCGATCCCCGACCGCTGCGTCATCGGAAGTGCAGGGTTCATTTCTCTTCCAGTGACAATCCCGTTGATTGGCCGTCTTCGCCCCGAACCACCGCAGCCGCGCAGTGTCTCCCTTCGCACACAAGTTCAACAGAACTCCCGCGCCAGGAAATCCGCCCCATGTTGCTGACCATCACGACGACCGGCCCCGCGGCGAGCGAACTGGGTTTCCTGCTGCACAAGCATCCCGATCGGTTTCAATCGTTTGCGATGAGCTTCGGCAAGGTTCATGTCTTTTACCCCGAAAGCACGGCCGATCGCTGTACTGCTTGCCTGATGCTGGATGTCGATGCCGTCGGGATTGTCCGCGGCCGCAATCCGGATCAGAGCTTTCTGCTGGGGCAGTACGTCAACGATCGGCCGTATGTGGCGTCGTCGTACATGAGTGTGGCGATCGCCCAGGTGTTCGGTTCCGCGCTGCAGGGCCGAAGCAAGGACCGCCCCGCGATGACGGGCGAACCGATCCCGCTCGAGGCCAGAATCGGAGCATTGTCAGTACGCGGCGGCGAACGACTGCTTCGCGCCATGTTTGAGCCGTTGGGCTACGAAGTCGACGCTGTGCGCCACCCGCTTGACGAACACTTCCCCGAGTGGGGCGACAGCCAATGCTTCACCGTGACCGTGCGGAAGACGACCACGCTGCGCGAACTGCTGTCGCATCTGTACGTGCTGATTCCGGTGTTCGACACGCGCAAACACTACTTCGTCGGCGATGACGAAACCGAAAAGTTGCTCGCCAAGGGAGAAGGCTGGCTGGCCCGGCACCCGGAGAAGGAAGAGATTGCCCGACGCTACCTGCGCTTCCAGCCAAGCCTGTTCCGCATGGCGCTAAGCCGGCTCGTCAGCGAAGAGGAGCCGAACGAAGGCGACGACGAAACGCCCGAGAAGGAGAAGGCCGAGGAGTCGCTGGAGAAACCGATCAGCCTCAATGAGCAGCGCCTGCGCGCGGTGATAGCGGTGCTGCAAACGAGCGGTGCGGAGCGGGTGCTGGATCTCGGCTGTGGCGAGGGCAAGCTGATTCGTGAGTTGTTGAAGGACCGACAGTTTGAAGAGATTGTCGGTATGGATGTTGCGATCCGCACGCTCGAACTGGCAACCCGCCGGTTGAAGCTGGAGCGCCTGCCCGACACCCAGGCCAGCCGGATCAAACTGATTCATGGCTC
>JBBQII010000410.1:0-4565 GCA_038324795.1 Gemmatales bacterium | reverse complement strand
GGCGATCGGCCCCAGCGGGTCGGGGAAGAGTACGTTCGTGCGGACGCACTTTCTGCCGACGGAGACCTGTCGCCCGTGGGACGGCCTTCCCAGGTCGTCCACGTCAGAGCGGACAGCCTGCGAAGGTGGTCCCACGGGCAGAGGCTTGGCAATAGCACGGGGAGAGCGAATCGCCGACGCAGTTGGAGTGCTTTCGCCATGATGGTCTCCCGTCACCGGAAGTGTTCTGCTAAACTCACGACCGTTCGTGCGCTCGGTGCAGAGTGCTCCGCGGTTTGTTGACGCTGAAACATTCGCGCCGGGAGAAACCGCAATGACCGAGTTGATCGTCACATTAGAAGCATCGTTTGACGCCCCGGCGGGACCTGCCGGGACAGATGACGTTGTCGAGCAGTACAACGCAAGTGAATCGTTGCCGACGGAGCATTCACACAAATGGGCCAGTGTATTCGGTGAACTTCATCGCATCCGGCAGTTGCATGATGATTGGGACGGCGAAGGTTCGCCCGCTCCCGGATCGGAGCTGGTTGACAGCGCTGTACTGCTTGCCCAAAACCTCTCTCTGTACGAAGCACCACTGTGCCGTGTTCATGCTGGTATCAACGGGACAATCTTTTTTGAATGGCACTCTCAGGCCGGCTATCGCGAAGTTGAAGTTGTCGCACCCGGCAAGGCCGACTGCCGTGAAGTCAACGGTGGTTCGGCTTCGGCGAAGCCGTTGTCGTTCACCCGCTGAGCGCAGGTTCTACTCACCGATTCTCCCCACTTCGGTCGACACGGATGAAGGTAGAAACCGAGCCGATCACAGAAGATGAATGGTTGCTGCGGCGGGTCGACTGCCTTCACATCAATCAAACTGCGACTGGCCCAGGCAGCGAGCGAACACATCGTGCGTTGGCCGGCTCCTTCCGGAGCAGTTGTTGAACAGCGTGAAGGAAACTGAGCATGACCATCCCCCTCCCCAAACTCTCCATCGTCGTCCTGATCGGCCCCAGCGGGTCGGGGAAGAGTACGTTTGCTCGGAAGCACTTCCTGCCGACGGAGATTGTTTCGTCGGATGCGTGCCGGGCGATGGTCAGCGATGATGAGAACAATCAGGCGGTCACGGGGGAGGCGTTCGCGCTGTTGCACTCGATCGTTGCCCAGCGGCTGGCTTTGGGGCGGTTGACGGTGATCGATGCGACGAGCGTCCGGCCCGAGGCTCGCGCGCCGCTGGTGGCTCTGGCGCGCAAGTTCTACTGCCTGCCTGTCGCCATCGTTCTGAACCTTTCGGAAGCAGTCTGCCTCGAACGCAACCGCGCGCGGCCCGATAGATCATTCGGCCCGCACGTTGTTCGCAACCAGCGGTCGCACTTGCGGCGATCGCTGCGCGTGCTGCGGCGCGAAGGGTTCCGGCAGGTGTTCGTTCTCGACAGTGTCGAAGACGTCGATGCCGCCATGATCGAACGCGTGCCGCTCTGGACCGACCGTTCGCACGAGCACGGCCCGTTCGACATCATCGGCGACGTGCATGGCTGCGCGGATGAACTGGAACTGCTGCTGGAGAAACTGGGGTACCAATCGGAAGTGCCGCTGGCGTTTCGACATCCCGACAACCGCAAGGCCGTCTTTATTGGCGACCTTGTCGATCGCGGTCCGCGCGTACTGGACACGCTGCGCATCGTTCGCAACATGGTGGACGCCGGCTCCGGACTCTGCGTGCCCGGCAACCACGATGTGAAACTGCTGAAGAAACTGAGCGGCCGGGATGTGCACATCTCGCACGGGCTGGCGCAGACGATGGCCGAGATCGACGCTTTGCCTGAAGACGTTCGCGGGAAGCTCGTGCCGGAACTGGCGGCATTCCTGGACAGTCTGGTGAGTCACTATGTTCTCGACGACGGCAAACTCGTGGTCGCCCATGCGGGGATGAAGGCCGAGATGCAGGGCCGGGCGTCGGGCAAGGTGCGCGAGTTCGCGCTCTACGGCGAAACGACCGGCGAGACCGATGAGTTCGGCCTGCCCGTGCGCCTGAACTGGGCCGCGGAGTACCGCGGCCGGGCGACGGTCGTCTACGGCCACACGCCTGTACCGGAAGCCGAGTGGCTGAACAATACAGTCGACATCGACACCGGCTGCGTCTTCGGCGGCAAGCTGACCGCTCTGCGTTACCCGGAGAGGGAGTTCGTTTCGATCCCCGCGGCTCGCACCTACTGCGAACCATCGCGGCCGTTCCTGCGACCGCAGTCCGAGTTGACCGCCCAGCAGGCAACAGACGATGTTCTCGATATCGACGACGTCCTCGGCAAGCGGATCATCGCGACCCGGCTGCGCGGCAACGTGACTGTTCGCGAGGCACACGCCACGGCAGCGCTGGAAGTGATGAGCCGCTTCGCCGTCGACCCGAAGTGGCTGATCTACCTGCCGCCGACGATGTCCCCCTGCGAAACCACCAGCGAACCGGGGCTGCTCGAACACCCGGCCGAGGCGTTCGCGTACTTCCGCGATCAGGGCGTCACTCGCGTCGTCTGCGAAGAGAAGCACATGGGCTCGCGCGCGGTGGTGATCGTCTGCCGCGATGAGGCGGCCGCGTGCGAACGCTTCGGCGTCACCGATGGCGAATGCGGCATCATCATCACCCGTACCGGCCGGCGGTTCTTCAATGAACCGGAACTGGAAGGGCAGCTCCTCGACCGTGTCCGTGCCGCGCTGACATCGGCGGACCTGTGGAGCAGCATGAACACGACGTGGGGGTGCCTCGACTGCGAACTGATGCCGTGGTCGGTGAAGGCGCAGGAGCTGCTGAAGTCGCAGTACGCCGCGGTGGGTGCCGCGGGCAAGGCGGCACTTCCGTGCGCCGTGGCCTCATTGGCGGATGCGGCCAGCCGGTTGAACGGTGTCGAACGAGAACGGGCAGAGCAGGTCCTGGCCGTGAGTCGACAGCGGGAGGAACAGGTCAACCAGTTCACAACCGCATATCGGCAGTACTGCTGGCCTGTTGATTCACTCAATGACTTGAAGCTGGCCCCGTTTCACCTGCTGGCGTCAGAGGGGCACGTTCACACGGACAAGCCGAACACCTGGCACATGGAAACACTTGCATCCGTCTGTGCTCATGACACAGAGGTGATGCTGGCCACCGCCTGCAAACAAGTCGATGTGACCGATCCAACCAGCGTTGCGGAGGGCATCGCCTGGTGGACCGAACTGACCGGTCGCGGCGGCGAAGGGATGGTCGTCAAGCCGGTCGACTTCATCATTCAGGGGAAGAAGGGGCTTGCCCAGCCGGCCGTGAAGTGCCGGGGGCCGGAGTACCTGCGCATCATCTACGGACCTGACTACACCGCCGAACCGAACCTGTCCCGTCTTCGTCAGCGCGGGCTGGGCCACAAGCGCGCCCTTGCCCTCGGCGAGTTCGCGCTGGGCATCGAAGGGCTCGAACGATTCGTCCGCCGTGAACCGCTGCGGCGGGTACACGAGTGCGTCTTCGGTGTGCTGGCGATGGAAAGCGAACCGGTCGATCCGCGGCTTTAATGCGGCCGGCCTCAGGGGGTCAGGCCGACAATCGCGATCGGCAAATGGATCAGCCAGCGTCGACGATCGCTGTCTTTTCACACTGATGTTCAGTTGATGGTTAGACTTTTGAAGGGAAGCATTCTGCAGATCTGATAGAAGGAACCTTTGTATCGGCCGGATGAACCCCTTCATCGGACCGTTTGCGGACGGACACCTGACCAATCTGCCCATCCCAATTCCGATGCTTTTGTCGACGACAAGGGCAGGGTCCGCACGCGCACAAGAGAGCCTATGACCGCGATCACGCGAGTACTCTATCTCCGCAGGAGATAGGCGAGCGCTTCGACATCCTGTCGGCGAGTACGAAGGAGTACGCGCTCTTCATGGTTGAGCCGAGCGGCAAGGTTGTTTGCTGGAACCCCGGTGCGGAAAGCCTCTTCGGCTATCGTCCGGATGAAATCATCGGGCAGCACTTCTCACGTTTCTTCTCGCCTGAGGACATCCGCAACGGTCAGCCGGAGCACGAACTGAGCTCGGCCGCGGACGCAGGTCGGTCGGACAGTGTCCGCTGGCAGGTACGGAAAGACGGCACCCGCTTCTGGTGTGAGTCGGTCGTAACGCCCCCCGTTGGATGAAAAGAAACAGGCACGCTCGTTCGCGCGCGTGATGCACGATCTGACCGACCGCGACGCGGCGCTGGTGCAGACGAAGCGAGCGGACGGGTTGGCCGAGGCCAACCGCAACAGGGAAGAATTCATGGCCCTGCTGTCCCACGAACTCCGCAGCCCGCTCTCCCCGATACGCAATGCCCTCGGCATTCTGCGGCAGATGCGGACGAACGACCCGATCATCGAGCAGGCCGGGAACATCATCGACCGCCAAGTGACGCAGATGGTGAAGCTGGTGGATGATTTGCTCGACATCAGCCGGATTACGAAAGGGAAGCTGCGGCTGACCAAAGAGCGGGTCGAACTGCGGATCGTGGTCAACCACGCAGCCGAGTCAGCCCGCCCATTCATGGTCGCCCGCAAGCACGACTTCTCAGTATCGCTTCCGACCGAACCGATCTG
>JBBQII010000409.1:0-4597 GCA_038324795.1 Gemmatales bacterium | reverse complement strand
GCAGGCCGACAGTAGTTCTGGCTTGCCGGTGGCGACAAGGCGGCGCATAGTGCGAGCAATTATGTTGTCGATTATCAGTGGGCTATTCGAAGAGTTTTCTGTTAGCCACTTCAATTCTGCGCCAAACTTGGAAGTCAGTGTTCTTTCATAGGCCACCCATAACAATTGAGGTATGATCGGATCGGTTGCATCCTCTTTCCGAAGCATCAGTTCATGGAGCAAGATTGATAGGTCTCCTTTCAGGCGACTTGCTGCGGATGCAAGTTCTCGCCGCACGAATGGCGATCGGGTATTCTTGGCCAGTGCAGGAAGCAACTTCGTATAAATTCTGGGGTCAAGGGAATTGGCTTCGCTCAATTCTCGAACGAAGACGCTTGACCAGATGCTGAAAAATTGCAGCAAAATATCGTCCTCTGGTTTGAGATTGGGATCTTCTAAGCGATCCATATTCTCGCCCGTAATTGTGAAACTGATTGAGTAGGCCAGTCTTTCGTACTCATTTTCTGTGAGTTTTGTAAAGTCGTTTGAAGGGCGCAAATTCCTGTTTGAAAGAGTTCTGACAGCAAGTCGATGAAGGCTTGGCCAGTCAAGGCCACCGATTGCCCAACGGCCGCTTGCGACTTTTTTGTCGAAGCTATCTCCGCGCTCAGCAATCATTCGCATCGCAGTTCGGTAAACATAGGGGTTGTCTGTTTCCAGCAGATGAATCAAGTCTGCATCTTTCTTCTTCCCCAAATCCTCCGCCTTCTTCGTCTTCAACCCCTTCGGCTGAATCCGGTACACTCGCCCTCGCTCGTAATCCCAGGCATCGTGAGCAGCCTGATGGCACGGGTTCTGGTCGTGCCAGTCGATGCAGTAGATTTCGCCGTTGGGGCCCCAGCGCAGGTTGATCGGGCGGAAGTTTTTGTCGCCGCTGATGAGGAAGTCGTCGCCGCGCGATGCGGTGTATGTCGAGCCATTGGGTTTCAAGATATTTTGCTTGAGCGAGTTCCCGTGGATGCTGCCGAAGATGACGCTGTTGCGGTACTTCTCCGGCATCATCGGCGTGTCGAGCGAGATCAAGCCGGCGTGCGCCCAACCACTTTCCTTGTGGAAGGTGTGATCGCAGATTTCCTTGATCTCTCCGTAGGCGTAGGGGTTGAAACCCTGGCCTCCCTGTCGCTTGTAGATGCCGCCGGGGACCATGTGGAATAGGTGCGGGATGACGCAGCAGCACAGGATGAATTGACCATCGGTATTGCGCCAGTCCATGCCCCAGGGGTTGCTGGTGCCTTCGGAGAAGATCTCGAACTTCTTGGTCTTGGGATGAAAACGCCAGACGGCGGCATTCATTTTGACGCCCCTTGCTCGCGCTTCGGGCTCACCATCCTTCAACGTGCCGTAGGGTTGAACCTCCGATTGGGTGTAGATGCCGTGCAGGCCGTAGAGCCAGCCGTCGGGGCCCCATTGGAAGGTGTTCAGCGTCTCGTGCGTGTCCTGGCTGCCGAATCCCTTCAGCAGAATCTCGAACTTGCCGGGCTTGTCGTTCTTGTTCTCGATGTGGAACAGGTACGGCGGGGCACCCACATAGACGCCGCCATAGCCGACCTCAATGCCGCTGGCCATGTCGAATGGCACTGGGAAATCCTTGCCTTCACAGAAGACGGTGCGTTTGTCGCATTGGCCATCGCCGTCGGTGTCTTCGAGGATGACAATCCGGTCGCGCGGCATCTTACCCTTCTCGGTGCGCTTGGGGTACTCGAAACACTCGACGACCCAGACCCGGCCCTTTTCGTCCACGGTCATCGCGATCGGGTTCACCAGTTGCGGCTCGCCGGCAAACAGCTTCACTTCGAAGCCGTCCGGCACCTGCATCTTCTTGACGGTCTCTTCGGGCGTCAGGTACGGCTGGCCGGAGGCCTTCTTGTTGTCGAAGCCGAACTGCTTCTGGGCATGCAGGGCGGACGCGGAAAGCAACAGGGTCATCGCAACGGAGAGCAGACGCATGATTCCATCCTCAAGGAAAGTTCCACGAATCGTAAGCGCGGCAGCAGATCAAAACAAGCCCCGAAGTGTGGGTTTCCGAACGTCGGGGATCATGGCGCTCACCATCCCCAGGGTTCGGAAGCCTCACCCTGGGGCGTCGGCACGTTGCGTGAATGTCTGTTTTTCCGCGTTCCAGCGCCAAAAGATAGTCGTGAATGATGGCCCATCGAACAGGTATTCGTTCCAACTCCAACGGCCTTCCTGGGTCGCGGAACCGGCGCAGATGATCGGGAACGGCCGCGCGGCGGTTGCGGGTACTACGTAGCCGGTGTGCCGATGGCCGTGCAGCCAAAGTGAGATTTTGCCTTCCATCGCGATCCGCAGGAGCGAGCCCGCATCACGCAGCAGCCGCCAGCGGTGCTCCGGTCTGCCATCGTCAAGCACGAGCGGGTAGTGGGTCACCAGCACCCGCGGTCCCGGCGGCAGCTCGGCCAGCAACTCGCGCAATCGCCGCAACTGCCCTGCCCCGACTCGGCCGCGGGCATCCCAGAGCAGCGGGTTGGCACACGCGGAATTCACGCCGATCAACCAGATGTCGCCCACCTGCTGGGCAAAGGGATAGGCTTCGGTGCCCACCCGTCGGCCCTTCTGCCAGGCGGCAAAAACTCGCTCGAACGCTCCTGAACGTTCGGCCCGACGGACGTAGTAATCGTGATTGCCCGGGACGGCCAACCCCGGCAGGGTGAAGTCGCACAAGCTGGCCGCGTTCGACAGTTCGGTCGTGAACCCCAGCGTGGTGGCGTCGCCCGAGAAGACGACATGGTCGCAGGCGCGTTCGCGAATCGTCCGCATCAATTCTTTCATGATCAACGCGGCATGACGAAAGCGCTTGCCCCGGCCGAAGCGCAGGTTCAGCCAGCCGGTCGCGCGCTTGCCGACCCAGTCGCCCGGCCGCCAATCGAAGCGGTCCGCGGCCAGATGAATGTCGCTGATATGGGCCAGGCGCACGCTCTTTCCGATCGTGAAGCTCCTTTAATGGATTGGAGACAGCCCATCTTCATGATATGTTAACGGATACTCGCAATATCGCACGGAGTGGCGTGCTACATGATTCAGTACGACTTTTCTGGCAAGACCGTGCTCGTCACCGGCAGTTCGCGCGGCATCGGCGCGGGCATTCTCGAAGGATTTGCCCGCGCAAGCGCGACCTGTCTGCTGCATTACTTCGACGACCCGGCCGGCGAGAATCGCAAGGATGCCGAGCAGCATGCCGAACAACTGCGCACGCTGACCGGTGCGGTTCACCTGTTTGCCGCGGACGTTCGCGACAGCGCCGCGGTGAGCGAGATGATGTCCGCCATCCGCGACAAGGTGGGCGGCATCGACGTGCTGGTGAACAATGCCGGAATTCTGCGTGACCGCACCATCCGAAAGATGACCGACGACGACTGGCATGCGGTAATGGAAACGAACCTGGACGGCGTTTACTATTGTTGCAAACAAAGCCTCGATCTGTTGCGGGACGGCGGACGTATAGTAAATATCGCCTCGATCGCGGGCCTGCATCCGTTCCATGGGCAGTCGAACTATGCGGCCGC
Source organism: Gemmatales bacterium (assembly GCA_038324795.1). GTDB lineage: Bacteria > Planctomycetota > Planctomycetia > Gemmatales > Gemmataceae > JAIOQJ01. Next base: position 1,034 of record JBBQII010000409.1, on the reverse strand, counting down.
GAAGGCGGGCGTGATCGCATTGACGAAAGTGCTGGCCAAGGAACTGGCCCGCCGAGGAATCACGGCGAATGCCATCGCGCCCGGGATTATCCAGACAACGATGATCGGCGACATCCGGCCCGATGTACGGGCGGAGTACGAAAAGCAGATTCCGCTGGGCCGATTCGGCACGCCGGCGGACGTCGCCAATGCGGTGCTTTTCTTCGCCAGCGAAAACAGCGGCTATGTGACCGGACAAGTCCTGCCCGTGACCGGCGGCTGGTACTGACAGGCTTTTGACTGAGAGCCCCCCATGACGACAGACCAATTCTGGCTACTGATCGAGCAAAGCCGCCAGGCGAGCAAGGGCGAGCTGCCGATCAGCCTGTTGGAGAACAGCATCCGCGCGATGCCGCACCCGGAGATCGTCTCGTTCGAGGGGCACTGCTGGGATCTGCTATCACTGTCGTACAAGCGCGAGATTTGGGCGGTGGCGACGATCATTCAGCCGACCTGCACCCAGATAACATTCGACGCGGTACGTGCCTGGATGATCCTGCAGGGCAAAGAGTATTTTGACATGGTCAGCGCCGCCCCGGAGCGTCTTGCCGAGCGCTGCCCGCGCGGTCGCGTGCCCTGGGTTCCCGACGGCGAAATGCTGCTGCGTATGGTGCCACGCCTGTACCTCAACCTGACCGGCGAAGACCTGCCGACGCTGCCACGGAAAGTGCCGTACGTGCTGAAGGGCCAGCGCTGGACGGAATACGACCTGCCCGACATGTACCCGGAACTCTGGCGGCGGTACCGGTCATGAAGCAACTGACCATCGTCGTCAAGCCGTTCCGGGCCGAGGCCGTGCTGCGCGAGATCAGCGAGGGCGAGGTGATCGCCTGTGTGGTTCGCGAAGCGAAGGGCTACAGCCGGCAAAAGGGATATCTGGAACGCTACGCCAGCAGCGAGTACAGTTTGGCGTTCCTGCCCAAAGTCGAGATCACCATCTGGGTGGATGCCGACAAGGCCGAGCAGATCCGCGAACGCCTGGTGAACATCGCCCG
>JBBQII010000408.1:0-4599 GCA_038324795.1 Gemmatales bacterium | reverse complement strand
GCGTGCGGTTCGTCACGGTGAGCTACGGCGGCTGGGACATGCACGCGGGCATCGAGAGTTCGATGAAGCGTCAGGCCCCGGGCCTCGATCAGGGCCTCGCGGCGCTGGTGAATGATCTCGACCAGCGCGGCCTGCTCGCATCGACGATCGTGCTCGTCACCAGCGAATTCGGCCGCACGCCGAAGATCAATGCCTCGGCCGGTCGCGACCACTTCCCGCGCGTCTACTCCGTTGCCGTCGCCGGCGGCGGCTTCAAGCGGGGCCTGGTGTACGGTACGTCGAACTCGACCGCCAGCGAACCGGAAGAAAACCCGGTCCGTATGGAAGACTTGCTGACAACGGTGTACCACCAGATGGGCATCAATGCCGACAAGGAACTGATGGCCCCGGGCGGCCGACCGATCGAGATCATCGATGGCGGCGACGTGGTCAAAGACCTCGTTGGCTGAGCCTGCCTGCCCGAACCCGCCAGTCCGAGCCGGAAGCGTCAACGACGTCATCCGGCTCGGAATTGTTCAATTCACTTTCCGCACATGGAGTCCCGTGCATGACCAGCAGGCGCCGATTCCGCACCCCGGTTGTTTCATCTGCCATCCTGCTGCTTGCTACGGCACTTGCCGCATCGGCCGGTTCCCCCGGACTGACGCGCATTCATCCGCCGGGGGCTCAGCGGGGCACCACGGTGGAAGTGATCCTGACGGGTCGCTACCTGGATGATCCGCGCGAAGTGATGTTCTACGAGCCGGGAATTGTTGTCGAATCGATGCAGGTCGTCGATGGCCCGATCGAGTATGCCGGCCAGAAGCTCGCTTACGAGCCGGGCCGGCGTGTCCGTGTTCGTCTCAAGATTGCCGATGAATGTGCGTTCGGCCCGCACGGCCTGCGCGTTCGGACCGGCACCGGCCTGACGGAGTATGTCCGCTTCTTTGTCGGACCGTTCCCCGCTTTCGATGAGAACGAAACCATCACGAAGCGGAACGACAAATTCGACACGGCGCTGCCTGTCCCCGCCAACGTCACCGTGCATGGCCGACTTGGTGAAGCAACCGATGTCGATATATACAAGCTGGAAGTCAAGAAGGGCCAGCGCGTCTCCGCCGAGATGGAAGCGGCCCGCATCGGCTTCGACCGCGGCATCCTCGATCTTCACCTGACCATCTACAACGCCGAGGGGAAGAAGTTGGCCGCGGCCGATGACTCGGCCATGTACCTGCAGGACCCGATTCTTTCCGTCATTGCCGACAAGGATGGCCCCTACTTCATCGAAGCCCGCCACTGCATGTATGCCGGCACGGCCGATACGTACCGCCTTCATCTGGGAACCTTCTCGCGGCCGACCGGCATCTACCCCGCGGGCGGACAGATCGGCACCGGGTTGAAAGTCAGAATCCTCGGCGATCCGAAGGGTGAATGGAACTCGTCGGTAGCGCTGCCGAAGGCCGAAGGCGACGTGCAGTTCATGGCCATTAACGAAGAGAAAGTCTCCGCTCCGTCGCCGAATATGTTGCGGGCGTCGCCGTTCGGCAATGTGCTGGAAGTTGAACCGAACGACACTGTCGAAGCCACGGATAAGCAGACCGCCGTCAACCTGCCGATCGCCCTCAACGGCATCATCGACAAGCCGGGCGATGTCGACTGCTTCCGCTTCAAGGCGAAGAAGGGCGAACAGTTCAAGATCCACGCGATCGCCAACGGCATCGGCTCCCCCGTTGATCCGGTGGTCTGGGTGAAGTCGCTGGCGGCGAAGGGCAACGCGCCCCCGCAACGGGCGACTGATTCACGCTCGAATCAGCACGGCTACGGTCCCGCGCAGGGCCTGAGCCGGGAGACGCATGACCCCATCATGGACTTTACCGCCAGCATTGATGGCGAATACGTCATCGGCATCGAGAATGAACGCGGCGAAGGCGGGGCAGACCATGTCTATCGCATTGAAGTCCGGCCCGAAGACACAGCCGTCTACGCCTACATCGCCCCCGAGGCGGAAAACCAGAACGCCTCGCAGGTTCGCCAGACAATTTCAGTCGGGCCGGGCAACAGGTACACGGCACAGATCGCCATCTTCAGCACCGGTCGACCGGTGACCGGCGACTTGGAACTGGTGGCCCTCAATTTGCCCGAAGGGGTCACGATGCAAGCCCCGAAGATCTTGACGGGCATGACTAAAGTGCCTGTCGTCTTCGAAGCCTCGCCGAATGCGAAACCGGTCGGGGCGCTCGTTGATCTGATGGTGAAGCCGGTCAGCGGTGAGTCGCTGGCGAGCGGCTACCGGCAGACGATCATGCTGAACCAGTACGGCAACAACGACTATTACCTCCATGCCCCGATCGCAAAACTGGCCGTCGCGGTCACGGAACCGGCACCGTTTGTCGTTGAAGTCGACGAGCCCAAGTCGTCGCTGGTACAGAACGGGGAGATGCTTCTGAAGTTCCGCGTCATCCGCGACAAGGACTTTGAAGGCCCCGTCACAGTCCAGATGGACTGGCGGCCCAACGGTCTGAGCACCGGCACCCCCGTCACCGTCGCCGCGGGGCAGACGGAAGGAACGTATATCCTCGGCGCGGCCCGCAACGCCGCCGCCGGCAAGCATCAGGTAACGCTGACCGCCGCCAGCGGGACCGGCCGCAAAACCCGCTATGATGCAGGCGACCGCAGCTATGTCGCATCGAAGCCGTTTAAACTGACGATTGCCGAACCGCACGTCGATGCCAAGATCGCCCGGACGTCGATCGAACGCGGCAAGACAGCGAACATCGTCTGCAAGCTCAGCAATCTGCAGGCCTTCGAAGGCAAGGCGCAGGTGACATTGACGCGGCTGCCGCGCGGCATCGAACTTGTCGAACCGATGCGTGAGATCACCGCCGCCGACAAGGAAGTGACCTTCACGCTGCGGGCCACGCCCGAAGCACTGGTCGGCAACTACCAGGGGATCGTTCTCGACGTGACCGTAACGGAGAATGGCCAACCCGTCCGCCAGTTGACCGGCAGCGGCATACTGCGAGTCGACACGGAACGCGGGCCGAAGAGCAAGTAATTCTGTTATATCCGCGTTCGCCAGAACGCGGGATGTAGCCAGAACGCGGCTACAGGGAAGCCTGTTCGTCAGATAACGATGGAAGCACATATGCGTATCACTGCAACGTTGATTGCAATCACCTTCACCGCCGCCTTCTCTCATGCGGCGGACACGCTGAAGGTGTTCCCGGCGAAGGTCGAATTGCGCGGCAAGGACGATCGCCAGGGGATCGTCGTGCAGCAGGTCGACGCCCTCGGCGTCACGCGCGATGTCACTGCGAAAGTGAATCTGAAACTGCTCGATGGCAGCATCGGCAAGCTGGCCGGCAATGCGATCACGTCGTCGAAGGACGGGGCAACGACGCTGCAGGTGCAACTCGGCAATCTGAAAGCCGAAGCACCGGTCGAAGTAAAGAACGCGGGCGATTCCCGCCCGATCAGCTTCCGGCTCGACGTCATGCCGGTCTTCATGAAGCACGGCTGCAACAACGGCAGTTGCCACGGTGCGGCCAAGGGGAAGGACGGCTTTCACCTGTCGCTGTTCGGCTACGACCCGGCTGGCGATTACTTCCGCCTGACCCGGCAACTGGTTGGCCGGCGCATCGATCTGGCCGTGCCTGAGAAGAGCATGTTGCTGGAGAAGACAACCGGGGCCGTCTCGCACACCGGCGGCAAACTGTTCGATGACAAGCATGACGACTACGCAACCCTGCTTCGCTGGCTGAAGGCCGGTGCTCCGGACGACAGCGGCGACATGCCGGTACCGCTGGGCATTGAGATGCTTCCGCCGAAGGTCGTGTTCAACGGCGGCGGCACCACGCAGAAGACCGCGGTGCTGGCGAAGTACTCCGACGGCTCGGTCCGCGACGTCACGCGCCTGTCGCTGTACATGACGCAAAACGAAGCGATCGCCGCGATCGACAAAGAGGGTATGGTAAAGGGCGGCGGCCGTGGCGGCGCGTTTGTCTTCGCCCGCTTCAACAAGTTCACCGTCGGTTCCGAAGTGATTGTCCTGCCGACCGACGACAAGTTCAACTGGCCCGGCACGCCGGAAACCAACTACATCGACACGCTTGTCTTTGACAAGCTGAAGAAACTGCACCTCGCCCCTTCCGAACTTTGTTCGGATGAGGCGTTCCTTCGCCGGGTTTCCTTCGACCTGATCGGACTGCCGCCGACCCGCGAGGAGTACGAGAAGTTCATCAACGACACAGCGAAGGACAAACGCGCGAAGCTGATCGACCAGTTGCTCGAACGCCCCGAGTTCATCGATATGTGGGCGATGAAGTGGGGCGAAATGCTGCGTGTGCGGGCCTACAACCAGCAGCCCGCCTACGGCCGCGACGGCAAGGCGATGATCAGCTACGCCGCCTATATCCGCGAGCAGATGGCAAGCAATCGCCCGCTTGATGAACTGGTGGCCGAGTTGCTGGTCGGCACCGGCAGCAACCTGAAGTCGCCGACTTCGAATCTGTACACGTCGAGCGAACGACTCACGCCCGAAAAGACGGCTGAAGACATCGCCCAGGTGTTCATGGGCACGCGCATACAGTGCGCCCAGTGTCACAACCACCCGTTCGACCA
>JBBQII010000407.1:0-4608 GCA_038324795.1 Gemmatales bacterium | reverse complement strand
GCCCATCGACCTTCCCCGCCATGGCGGACGTCTGCGCCAGCGTCTCCGCCCGCCGCCCCGCCAGCACGACCGACCACCCGTCGCGAAGCAGCGCCAGCGCCGCCGAACGCCCGATCCCCGACCCGGCCCCGGTGACGATTGCGATTTTGCTCATGCCTCTGCCCCGCGAACTGTTGACGAAATTGTGAAGGAGGATTGTATCCTAGAAGAAGAAGATTAAGAACAGGGAGCTTATGCTCTCCGCTCGCCTTGAGAGATCGATGCCGGACATCCTCCTATCCACTCTGAACGCCAAGTTCGCGCATGCGGCGTTCGGGTTGCGCTATCTGCTCGCCAATCTGGGCGAACTGAAAGAGCGCGCGGCCATTGCCGAGTTTGAGATCTCCCAGCGGCCGATCGATGTGGCGGAGGCGATCCTGGCGCGTGAGCCGCGCATCGTGGGGCTGGGGGTCTACATCTGGAACATCGGGCCGATGACCGAGCTGGTGGGTATTCTCAAGCGTGCCCGGCCATCGCTGATCATCGTGCTTGGCGGGCCCGAAGTCAGCCATGAAATGGATCGGCAGGAGATAGTTCGCCTGGCGGACTACACCATCACCGGCGAGGCCGACCTGGAGTTCGCCGTTCTGTGTCGGCAGCTGTTGAGCGGGCAACGGCCGCTCATCAACATCATCAACGCCGACCCGCCGCACTTCGAAGCGCTGGCGCTGCCGTATGACCTGTACGATGATCGCGATGTCGCCCACCGCGTGATCTACGTGGAAGCCTCGCGCGGCTGCCCGTTCACGTGCGAGTTCTGTCTGTCGTCGCTGGAAGTACCGGTGCGCAACGCACCGCTGGAACCATTCCTGAAGGCGATGGACGACCTGCTGGCCCGCGGCGTGCGGCAGTTCAAGTTCGTCGATCGCACGTTCAACCTCAACATCGCCATCGGCAAGTCGATCCTGCAGTTCTTCCTTGAACGCATGCGGCCCGGTCTGTTCGTGCACTTCGAAATGGTGCCCGATCGACTGCCGGATGCCTTGCGGGCACTGATCGTCCAGTTCCCCGACGGCGCGCTGCAATTCGAAGTCGGCATCCAGTCGTTCAACCCGGAGGTGCAGGCCCTCATCAGCCGGCGGCAGAACAACGACAAGACCGCCGACAACCTGCGCTGGCTGCGTGAGCACACCCCCGTCCACATCCATGCCGACCTGATCGTCGGCCTGCCGGGCGAGTCGCTCGACAGCCTCGCGGCCGGGTTCGATCGCCTGTACGCGCTGCGGCCGCAGGAGATCCAGGTCGGCATCCTGAAGCGGCTGCGCGGCACGCCGATCGTACGGCACGATGTTGAATGGCAGATGGTCTACAGCCCGCAATCACCCTACGAAGTGCTCAGCACGAAGCTGATCGACTTCGCGTCCATGTGCAGGCTGCGGCGCTTCGCGCGCTACTGGGACCTGTTCGCGAACTCGGGCCGCTTCACGCAGACGCTGCCATTGCTCATGCGCGATGGCTCACCATTCGCGCGCTTCATGGAACTGAGCAACTGGTTGTGGGACACGACGAAGCAGACGCATGGCATTGCCCTGGTCCGGTCGTTCGAGTTGCTGTTGCGCTTCGTGCGTGAATGCAACCCGGAATTGACGGACGAGGCCGCGCGAGCGTTGGGCCGGGATTACCGCCGCGACGGGCGGACCGATCATCCGAGTTTCCTGGCGGGGTTCGTGCTGGACGAACTGCCGCGCGGCGAAGCGATGCACGGTGCCGGTTCGGAACGACAGGCTCGGCATCGGGCGATTGCAGCAGCTACGCCTTGACCAGGATCGCCCCTTCGCCATTCCGGAGGGTGATGCGGTTGATCACCGCGCCGAGCGTTCCGTTCGCGTTCAGCGTGCGGTAGTTGCCGTTGAGGATGTGCGTCGTGGCCGTGGAATCGGAGAGCGTGCCGGTGCCAAGCCTCTGCTGATAGGACAGCGGCTTGTACAGCACGAGTGCGTTGTCGTATTCCCGCTGGTAGATCTTGTAGGTCAGCGATGTCCTTCCGGGGTCCTTGCCGGTGGCCAGGATGGACCATGTCCCCCTCGGTAGGCCGACGTTGTAGGTGACCGCTTCGCTCCAGTGCCGGGTCCACGATGTGGCCGGCTCGTAGCCGCCGTTGAACATCAGGTATGTCTGCTTCGGTTCAGCCAGCAGGTAGTAGTACGACAGAGCGGCGATCTGCGTGCGGGAATCGGTGGGTGAGCCGCCTTGCGGGTAGGTGTCGAGAATCGCCGTCCCCTTGCCACCCGATAATGCCAACCGCGACTTGACCAGCGCGGCGATGTCTTCGAACTGCGTCGTGTTGGTCACCAGCGGCCGCAGGGCGAACTCTTCCAGGAAGGCCACGCCGTTGCGGACGATCGGGTCGGCGCTCTTGCCGGCCCCGGCCGTGTTGGCCAGCACCCAGCGCGGGGCGATCTTCGTGTTCACGCCCGCAAGCAGCTTGCCGTAGTCTTCCGCGTAGTTCGTCAGCGACTCCTGCAGACGGGACTGATCGATCTGCAGCCGGCCGAAGGAGTTGTCCGCGAACAGGCCATCCGCGTTCGGGTAGCCGGCCAGATAGCGATAGCTGTAATCGGCAGACCATTTCTGGAACGCGGCATTCGAGACATTCGTCGCAAAGCGCATCTGCCCGTAGGCGGGGTAGAACACCCGGCTTTCGTAAACGAATCGCGCATCGAAGCCGGGCCGACGTTTCGCGTATTCCGCATCGTCGAGATAGCCGTCGTTGTTTCTGTCGGCGGCCTTGTCGAAGGCGGGTACAACACCGCTGGTGGTACCGTTGGCCCGCACATAGTCGCGACCCAGCACCGTACTGACGGTCGGGGCAGTGCCACTACCGATGGTGCGGATGCGGACGTAGTAGAACCGATCGCTGCCGCCGATGCTCGCGGCCTTCCAGTCGGCCGGGGGCGGGTCGAACGTGATCGTTCCGTTACTGCGGAAGCCGTTGGTCGCATCGCCGGTCACGTTCAGCGTCTTCCACGCGGTCGGCTTGCCGTTGGCGTCGACGGCCGAGGCATACTCGATGACCGACTTCCACCCCGCGCCCGCGGCCCGCTGCAGGGCTACGTTGATTTCGCGGAACTTCTCGGGATAGCCGATCACGACCGACTCACCCATCGCCCCGAGTGCGAAGTTCTCGGCATTCTTGCGGGCGCTGCGCGTGAAGTCGGTCCAGGTCCCGGCCGCGGTGCCGCGCTGCACCGACCAGAACCAGCTGACCGGCCGCGACGACCCGCTGTTGCCGGTGAAGCTCATCGCCTGGTTCACGTGGTAGAAGGCACTCTCGCGGTCGATGCCGTTGCGGTCGGCGTAGGCCAGCCAGTCCGTCAGAAGATCGAGGTAGACGTTCGAGTAATTGGTGTAGATCAGCTTGCTGGTGCCGGGGGCGACCGCTTCCATCTGATCGAGATAAACGGGATTGGCGACAACGAGGTCGACACTCTTCTTCAGCAGGTTGGTCTCGAAGTCGCCGATCGGCGTGCCGTAGTAGGCCAACTGCGCGATACGGATATGGCCGTAGTGCTGCACTCCCGTCGTGCCGTTGTTCGTGCCGGGACCCGGCGTCTCGGGCCCGGGCGTGTTGGGCGAATCGTCCGGCGGCGTCGGCGGTGTGCTGTTCGCGAGATCGACGAGCGACACGTTATCGACCAGTACGCGCCCGCTGTACGCCGCGGGCCGGCCGACACCGGAGTAGCCGCTGCGCAGCGCGCCATTGGTGGTGCTGATGGCCGCGGTGGCGGCTGATTGCCAGGTGCGGTTGGCGGCCAGGTACTGCTGTGTGTCCTGCCGGAAGACAACGACTTCAAGCGTGTTCGCCACGGTGCGCAGCCCGACCGTGAGCCAGACGTTGCTGACGTAGGTGGCCGAACTGAGCGTTGCCAGGCGGGTGCGCTGGCCGTTGTTCATCATGAACAGATCGATCGACAGCCCGCGCGAAACGCTGACGCCGTAGTAGCTGGCCTGCGCGCTGCTGAGGTTCGTACCGCGCGTGAACAGCATCGACGGGGCCAACCCGTCCACCAGGAAGGAGCCGACGATCTGCGAATCGCTGTAAGTCTGTCCCGCGAACCAGGCGCGGGTATCGACATCGCTGCCGCCGACGCTGCTGAGTGCGTTCGGGGCACTGAGGGCGGGTGAACTGGTGACGGCGAATTTACCCTGATTGGTCTTCGAGTAGGACGACCAGCCGGAAGGCAGCGCCCCGGCCCTTGAGGTGTCGAAGTCGAATGTGCGCGAGCCCGCCGGGGTCGGATCGGTCGGGGGCGTGGTCGGGGTCGTCGTTGTTCCCGCGGCCGCGGTGACGAGGAAGTTATCGAACGACACGCTGCCGGTGTAGCCGCTCGACCGGCCGATGCCCGCCTTGCCCGGTCCGCGGATCGTGCCGTCAGTCTTCTCGATTGCCCACACCGGCAGGGCCGACCATTGGCCGTCGGACATCAGGTATTGGCCGGTATCCGACCGGTAGACTTGTGCCCGCAACGTGGTGCCGGAAACAGACAATGTCGTCTGCACCCACTGCTTGCCCAGCCAGGCATCAGTGGTGACGGTGCCCAGGACGGTCGTGCGTCCGTCGATGACGCG
>JBBQII010000406.1:0-4610 GCA_038324795.1 Gemmatales bacterium | reverse complement strand
GGGAGCCAACTGGCGGGGAAGACACTGCAAGAAAGCCGTCTGTCGAACGAGCATAGCTCGCTGGTCGTTGGTCTGGTACGGCCAAACGGAGAACTCCTCCGCACCCCCGGAGCGGACATCATGATCGAGCCGGGCTGCGTGCTGATCCTGATCGGAACCGCGGAGCAACTCACAAAACTTTACCCCCTGGCTTCGGGTGAGAAGGCGGCGTTACAGGGCACGGGTTCAAACGGGATAGATTAGTGCCCCGAAGCCGCCACGGTATTCCTGCGGATTCAAGTTGGGCCGGAGTAGCCAAGACGCCCCCCCCAGCAACTTCCTCCTGCTACCCGTTCATGATTTCGCCTTCGCTTGTCGCCGCAAACATCTGTTGCGTCGTATCGAAGAATCAAAAACGAATCATCGCCTGATCCGCCGAGTGCGGATAAAGGCAGGCGACACTCTTGTATTTGCCGAGATCGATCTACGGTGTTTCGAACTGCTGACTGACGGCCCGAACGCTGCCAACGCGGTGGACATGGTCCGCTCGGTCGCATAAAGCCCTCAACCGGCCTTGCCGACGAGTTCTTGTACCCGCTGTCGGAGTCGAGGGAGTACATCCGACTCGAACCACGGGTGCTTCTTCAGCCAGATGTTGTTCCGCGGCGACGGGTGCGGGAGTGCGATCCGAGTCGGGAGCAGCGAATCGAACCCGCGGACCGCATCGGTGAGCGCTGCGAACTCGGCCGACAGGTAGCGGTCGAAGGCGTACTGGCCAACGGTGATCGTGAGTTCGAGTTTCGGTAGGTGCGACAGAATCTTGTCGTGCCAGAGCGGGGCACATTCCGGGCGGGGCGACAGGTCGCCTGATTCGCCCGTGCCTGGAAAGCAGAAGCCCATCGGCATCAGCCCCGTCAGCGTGTCGTCGTAGAACTGTTCCGAGGTGATACCGAGCCATTCCCGCAGGCGATCCCCGCTCCGGTCGTTCCACGGGATGCCGCTCTCGTGCGCCGCCCGACCGGGAGCTTGCCCGACGATCAGGAGGCGCGTTTCCCGGTGAGCTTGGAGTAAGGGCCGAGGACCGAGCGGCAAACGGTCCGCGCATACCCGACAGGCTCGCGCCTTGGTCAATATCGTCTTGAGGCTCGTCATTTTTTGGACTCGATCTGCGCGGCCGTCCACGCCTCGGCCGCCGACCACAGGGCGGCACCGAGCAGCACGACGTCTTTGAGCAGGAACTGGCCCGGCACGCCCGCCGCCGGGAAGCCGAGTTCGGGAACCCACGCCTGGGGGGTCGTGACCAAGAAGCTCAGTGTGCTGAGGAACATGCCCGCCGCGAGCAAGCTGCCCACCGCCGAGACTCGCGGCAGCCAGAGCCGCGTTGCGATCAGCAGGCCGACCAGGATCTCGGTCACGCCGAGGATGTTGGAGAGGCCCTGCACGCCGACAACCGGGTAGGTCCACGAGAACAGCGGGCTGTTCTCGACGAAAGGCCGGATTGCTTCGGCCTCGTACGCCGTGAACTTCATGCCGCCGATCCAGAACAGGACCAGGGCCAAGCCGTAGCGGAGTAAGACGTTGCTGACGTTTTCCAAGACTGTTTTGACACACATGGCATTCTGCTCCATCTCGAATCGTGATCGGGAAAAACATACACCGGCCTCCGAACCAGGCACCGTCGCCTTCTTTGTTCCACAAGGCCAGGGCGTCCACGTCGGCGGTGTTCAGAAAGAGCACCAACTGGCCGTCCACGATCTTGAAGTTGGTCGGATCGACGGGGAATTCCTTCCCGACGGTGTGGCCGTACCCGCAAGAACCGCCGAACGCCGGCAGGTACTTCTCCGGCATGGACTCGAACTTGGACTTCTGGGCCGCCGAGGTGAACTGATACGTCTTGCCGCCATTGCCGGCGGTGAACTCGGGCTTGCCCTTCTCTGCGGCGTTCACGTCGAAATACGAGACGGGACTGTACCCGCCGATGGCGAGTTCGGTGGTCGTGGTCTGGTCCTTGTGACAGTGGGTGAATCGGGATAGGATCGTCGTTGGCAACGCGCCGCCGAAGGTCCATCAGGTTCGGGCGGGTCATCGCTCCCCGGCTCGCAATGTTAGATTCTCCGAGGGAAAGTCTCTTACCCCCGCGACCGAACTTATTCCGGAGACGCTGCCGAGATGACGGACCGGACGAACGAAGAGTGGCTGGCCGAGCTGTCGTCCGGGGAACCGGGCCGTGGGGCCGCCGTAGCTGACCTGCGGGCGATCCTCGTCCGCGGCTTGCATAAAGCGGTCGGGACGGCCGACGGCGCGGGACATGACCAGATCGAGGACTTCGCCCAGGACGCCCTCATCAAGGTGCTGGCCGGTCTCGGGTCGTTCCGGGGCGATAGCCGGTTTGTGACGTGGGCACTCGCCGTCGCCACGCGAGTGGCCTTTTCGGAACTGCGAAAGGCCCGCTACAAAGACGTGTCTCTCGACGGCCAGACCGCGGACGGTCGCCACCTCCCCGAAGCGGCGGCATTACCCGAGGGCGAAGCGGGCGACCGGACCGCGGTGCTCCCGCTGCTCCGCCGACTGATCGACTCGGACCTGACGGACAAGCAGCGGCTGGTCATCCGGGCCGAACTCGACGGCGTTCCCCAAGCGGTTCTTGTCGAACGACTCGGGAGTAATCGGAACGCGGTATACAAGCTGAGCCACGACGCCCGGATGAGACTCGAAAAGAGTCTGGAAAAAGCCGGGGTGACGGGCGACGGGGTAAGGGCCGCGTTCGCCGGAGCGTCATGAGTGAACGATGCCATCGCCTTCTGAATCGGTGAAATCACTATGAGTTCTACGCGCCTGACGGACGGACAACTCGACAACCTGTCCGAATTGATCCGGCTCACCCGACCGGATGAGTTGACGTGCGAGGACTGGCTCGGCCGCGTCGGGGCTTATGCTGAATCGGTCGCAGCCGGGGGGGGTGGCCCCGTCCGGGTCCGAGTTGGTCGAACACCACCTGTCGCTCTGCTGGGAATGCCGCGAAGAGTTCGAGGCACTGCTCGCCGTTCTTCGTGGCCGGATATCGTGAGAACCAGTGGCCATTCTGCCGGGATGTGGATTTTGTGCGGCTGGGTCGCAGGTAGCTCCTGAACGCCGAACCAGGAACTTCCACTTCGGCTGACGAACTGCCGAAGTGACGCTCGTTCGCGCCGGCGCGCACCCTGCCGGTTCGGCGTTGGTTGAACTGAGTGCTATCAATTGTCGGTCAGTTGCGGGCGTGTCCCCCTTTCTTCGCTCCAACGCGTGCTACCGGTTCACGATTTGGCCTTCGTCTTTCACAGTCACCGTGACGCCTTCCTGGATGATTGTCTTCAGTGGCGGGTCGCGTTTCTTGAGTATGTGAAAGCGGCAGACTTGCGTTTGCTCAGATCAGCGACGAGAGTACAGTCGGCGGTGGAAGTCATCATCGTCATGGCAATCGCTATGGGTAAGGCGATTGGTTGATGGGAAAGTGGCAACTTCAACGTTACCATGCCCACGGCATGCATGAATCCTCTTGGCGAGCGGAGGTACACGGGCGATGCTCCTTCGGCAATTTGGCGTCTTCTTCCTGACCGCACAAGCCATCGGGGCAGCCCTGTGGTGGTGTATGTTGCTGGGGTGGCCGGCGTCGCGTGTCTGGTTCATGGCCAAGGGTGCGCCGGATCCGACGCTCCTGGCCTTCGCGGCCCCGGACATCGTCCTGTTCATTGGTAGCTCGGCGGCCAGTGGCTACGGGCTGCGGGCGAACCGCAGGTGGGGCTGGCCGTTGCTCTGCGTGCATGCCGGGGCGGCCGGATACGCCGCATTGTACTGCTGGGGGCTGACCGGGCTGACCGGCGGGGACGGTCTCGCAGGGTCCATCCTCATGTTGCCGTCGCTGATCATCCCAGGTCTGCTCGCGGTGGGACTTAGACCGAGGGGTGGCCCATGTTAGGATACTTTCGCGGTCGCGAGTCCCGTCCGTCATCATCCTGGTGGGTGCTTGTCAAAACCCTGTTCCAGACGGTGATCTTCTGGTCCGTCTTCTTATTCCTCCTGCCGGCCGGCATCTTGGCGCTCGAGAGCGAGTTGGGGTTGGTCGGGTGGCGATTCAGTGGCATCCCCCGGGTTTGGTTCGGTGGCCTGCTGTTCGTGCTGGGCGGTTCGCTCGGGCTGACCAGCGGTGTGGTCATGGCCGTCCGCGGGCGCGGAACTCCGCTGCCAGCGGACTGTCCGCGGGAGTTGGTCGTTGCGGGGCCGTATCGCTACATCCGCAACCCGATGGCGGTTGCGGGACTGACTCAGGGGGTCGGGGTCGGGGTGTTCCTCGGCTCACCCGCCGTCATCGCGTACGCTCTGCTCGGAGGCCCGGTATGGCACCTGTTCGTCAGGCCCCGGGAAGAGATGGATTTGGAGCAGCGGTTCGGGGAGCCGTACCGCCGCTATCGGGCCGCCGTAGGGTGCTGGCTTCCGTGCCTGCCTGGTTACCGCCCTCCCGTGGAGAAGGCCGGGCCACCCCAGGAACTTCCTCTTCGGTTGACGAACCGCTGAAGTGATGCTCGTCCGCGTCGGCACGTATCGTCACTGATCGGTGTTGGTTGCCGTGACATGCTGTTGATTGTCGGTTTGGT
>JBBQII010000405.1:0-4632 GCA_038324795.1 Gemmatales bacterium | reverse complement strand
AAGAGAAGGGAAAGGAATACCTTGGCGAAACGCCGGCGGCGTTCAAGGAAATGATTCGCTGGATCGATTCGTTGGATCGGCAGTAGCAGTGATTTGTGGTTAGTTGTTAGTGGTTAGAAAAAACCAAGAACCGACAAACTTTCTTGGTTTTTTCTAACCACTAACAACTAACCACTCATCACTAACCACTACTCACTTCAATTCCACATTCCAGTACGCCGCATCCAGGAACGACTGCCAGGAGACGTACTTCTTCTGGGACATCTTCATGCTCAGGAGCGGGCTGCGCTTCGGCTTTTCCGGCTTGCGGATCAGCGTCATGTGGGCCTGCTTCGGCGTGCGGCCGCCCTTGCGGACGTTGCAGTCGACGCAGGCGCAGACGATGTTCTCCCAAGTGGTTTTGCCGTTCTGGCTGCGGGGCAGCACGTGGTCGAGGCTCAGTTCCGACAGCGGGAACTTCTTCCCGCAGTACTGGCATTGGTTGCCGTCCCGGGCGAAGATGTTACGGCGGTTGAACTTGACCGTCTGCTTCGGCAGGCGCTCGTAGCTCAACAGGCGGATCACTCGCGGGGCCTGGATTTCGCTGTTGGTCGTGCGGACCCAGTCATCCTCTTCCATGCGGAAGTTTCGCGAGCGGAACTCGGAAACCTCGCGCCAGGTCGCGAAGTCGTAGGTCATGTACTGACCGTCTTCGAGCGTCACGACTTCGGCCAGATCCTTGAAGAGCAGGCAGAAAGCCCGTCGAACCGAGATGACGTGGACAGCAAGGAACATCTTGTTCAGAACCAGCACGCTGGCGTCCAGCGCGGTGTGGCAGGGGGCATTCATAGGCAGCGTCGATCCTTTCTCCGGAAGGTGCAAAGCCGGAGCAACGTCGCCGGCTGAGTACCCGGTTCAACGACGCGCTCCCCGGGAGGGAGGTTCATCTGCCGCTACTATAACAGGTGGAAAATACGAAATGCAACAATTGCGCGAACCCAATCGGGGTTTCCACATCAGAGTTTCACAAGAGTGATTTGGATCGAGGAAAGCAGAAATGAAAAAAGTCCTGCCGGCAGCTTCTCCGGCGTCGCCCAGTCACCGAAGTCGTCAACCGACAGGACAACTTCATATTAGACCCGGCTGCGAATCATGACAAGATTTTTCTATCGAAAAGTTGGGAAATCTTGAAACGCCCGGCCATTCAGCTGAAAGTTAGTAGCCAGAGGCCCCGTAAGTGGTGTACAAAAGTGGCGACTTCTCAGTTTTTAGCAGAATTTCCCGACAGTTGAGAGTAAGCTCTCGGAAATCTGCTGTCGGATTTTTCGGATCGATGTCGGGATTTCCCGTGGAGAGACGGTCATGAAATGGTCCTTGATGCTCATTCTTATGGTGGTTTCCCCTCTGAAAAGTGACGAGAAGGGACCGGTAAAACCCACTAAAGTCTTGCGACTGTTCAACGGCCGTAATCTCGATGGGTTGACCCCCTGGCTGCGGGAAACGAAGGGCGAGGACACGAAGAATGTCTTCTCCGTGAAGGATGGGGTGCTGCACATCTCAGGCGAAGGGTTTGGCTACCTGGCCACGAAGCAGGAGTACCGCGACTACCGCACACGGATCGAGTTCAAGTGGGGGAAGAAGACCGATGGCGGCAAGTATGTCCGCAACAGTGGGCTGCTGCTGAACGCCGTCGGCCCGCACGGCGGCGCTAACGGCACATGGATGTCGTGCGTCGAACTGCAATTGGCCCAGGGTTGCGTCGGCGACCTGATCTGCATCCGCGGCAAGGACGACAAGGGCGAACTGATCCCCGTCACGTTGACCAGCGACATCGAAGTGGGGCCGGACAAGAAGCCGCGCTGGAAGGAAGGCGGCGAGCAACGCGTCTTCACCAATCGCCAGTTGTGGTGGAACAATCACGATCCCGACTTCAAGGAACTGCTCGACACACACGGCAAGAACGATGTTGAAAGCGCTCTCGGGGAATGGACGACGGTCGAAGCGATCTGCGAAGGTTCGACCATCACGGTGATCGTTAACGGCAAGACGGTGAACAAGGCCTACAACGTGTTCCCCGCATCGGGGAAAGTGCTGCTGCAATCCGAAGGGTTTGAACTCGACGTCCGCAAGTGGGAGATCGGCCCCGCCAGACCCGCGTCAAAGACGCCTTGATGGTGCGAAGGGTGTCGAATGCGGCCATGGGCATACGTGTTCTTCTCTCCCCCTTGATCTTGCCTCGGCTACCAGTCAGGTCGCCTGCACACCATCCCGGTTCACGGCATGCCAAATTGACATTCCGTGACCCCGGCGAGTGCCACGATCCACTGTGCAGTGGTGCGGAAACCCTGCAATTCATCGAATTTTGCAGCATTGAAACATCCGCCAGAATATGGGCACAGCAATTGCTTTTCCCTTTCCCAACGTCTGTAAGAAAGGGGCACAACCCGTATGGACATCAATCGTTTCACCGAAAAGGCTCAGGAAGCGCTGCAGGGAGCTCAGAAACTCGCCACTCGCTTCGATCATCAGCAGGTCGAATCCGAGCATCTGCTGCTTTCCCTCGTCGACCAGGACAAGGGGCTCGCCCCGGCGATCCTCAATAAGGCCGGTGTGTCTCTCGACGCGCTGACGATGCGCATCCAGCGCGAACTGGAGAAGCTGCCGCGCGTCACCGGGGCGACATCAACGCCGTACATCGGCACCCGGCTCAACAAGGTGCTCGCCCAGGCCGAGAGCGAAGCCAAGCAGCTCAAGGATGAATTCATCTCGATCGAGCATCTGCTGCTCGCACTCACCGAAGACCGCGGCCAGGCCGGGGCCATCTTCAAGGAGTTCGGCGTCACGCGCGAACGCCTGCTCTCCTCGCTCAAGGATGTTCGCGGCAGCCAACGCGTCACCTCGCAGAACCCCGAGGAAACCTACCAGTCGCTCGAGAAGTTCGGCCGGGACCTGACCGAGTCCGCACGCAAAGGGAAACTCGACCCGGTCATCGGCCGGGATGAAGAGATTCGCCGGGTCATTCAGGTGTTGTCGCGTCGGACCAAGAACAACCCGGTTCTGATCGGCGAGCCGGGCGTCGGCAAGACCGCGATCGTTGAAGGGCTCGCGCAGCGTATCATCCGCGGCGACGTTCCCGAGGGGCTGAAGAACAAGCGCGTCGTCGCGCTCGACATGGGTGCGCTCATTGCCGGGGCCAAGTACCGCGGCGAGTTCGAGGAACGCCTGAAGGCCGTGCTGAAGGAAGTGACAACGTCCGAAGGCGAAATCGTCCTCTTCATTGATGAGTTGCACACTGTCGTCGGCGCCGGCAAGGGCGAAGGGTCGATGGATGCCGGCAACCTGCTCAAGCCGATGCTGGCTCGCGGCGAGTTGCACTGCATCGGTGCCACCACGCTCGATGAATATCGCAAGCACATCGAGAAGGACGCGGCCCTGGAGCGCCGGTTCCAGCCGGTGCTGGTCGACCAGCCGACCGTGGAAGACACGATCTCGATCCTGCGCGGCCTGAAGGAGAAGTACGAACTGCACCACGGCGTGCGCATCAAGGATGCGGCACTCGTTTCGGCGGCCGTGCTTTCCAATCGCTACATCAGCGATCGCTTCCTGCCCGACAAGGCGATCGACCTGATGGACGAAGCCTGCGCGAAGCTGCGCACTGAGATTGACTCGATGCCCACGGAACTCGACGAGATCCTTCGGCGAGTGATGCAGCTCGAGATTGAGAAGCAGGCACTGAAGAAGGAAACCGACAGTGCCTCACGCGAGCGGCTCGGCAAGCTCGAAAAGGAGTTGGCCAATCTGAAGACCGATTCGGACGCACTCAAGACGCGCTGGCAGAACGAGAAGCAGGGCGTCCAGCAACTGCAGTCGATCCGCGAGCAGATCGAGGACGTGAAGCGCCAGATTGAAGTGGCCGAGCGCCAGTACGACCTGAGCCGGGCCGCGGAACTGAAGTACGGCAAGCTGCCCGAGCTGGAAGCGAAGCTGAAGTCGGCTGAAGAGTTCGCATCGCGCGATGCGGGCAATCGGCTGGTCAAAGAAGTAGTCGGCGAGGAAGACATTGCCGCCGTGGTTGCCCGCTGGACGCACATTCCGGTGTCCAAACTGCTGGAAGGCGAGAAGGAAAAGCTGCTGCAATTGGAAGATGTGCTGCACGAACGCGTCATCGGCCAGGAAGAGGCCGTCACCGCTGTTTCCGAAGCGGTGATCCGTGCCCGCTCGGGGTTGAAGGATCCGCAACGGCCGATCGGGTCGTTCATCTTCCTGGGGCCCACCGGCGTCGGCAAAACCGAACTGGCCCGGGCGCTCGCGCAGTTCCTGTTCGACGACGATAAGGCGATGGTCCGCATCGACATGTCGGAGTATCAGGAGAAGCACACCGTCTCCCGCCTGGTGGGTGCCCCGCCGGGCTACGTCGGCTTCGAAGAGGGGGGCCAACTGACGGAAGCGGTCCGCCGTCGGCCGTACTGCGTGATCCTGTTCGACGAGATCGAGAAGGCTCATGCCGACATCATCAACGTGCTTTTGCAAGTGCTCGACGATGGCCGGCTCACCGATGGCCAGGGCCGTACCGTCGATTTCTAGAACACCATCGTCATCATGACGAGCAACGTCGGCAGCCAGCGCATCCTCTCGCATCAAGGCGCGTTCGAT
>JBBQII010000404.1:0-4636 GCA_038324795.1 Gemmatales bacterium | reverse complement strand
GCTGATTAAGAGTCAGCTGCTCTACCGACTGAGCTACCGGGGCAGATTAATCGTTTTACGCTCGTCTGCAAACGCCTTCAAGAGGGTATCGGCAAAACGGGGGCGAAAACTGAACTTGCGCAGCTAGGTCAGGCCAATCTGATGGCCGCTCAGGCATTCGAAGCCTGAATCGGTGATCAGGTAGTTCCGTTCGATCCGCATGCCGCAGGTGCCCGGGATGTACAGGCCCGGTTCCAGTGTCACCACGTCGCCGGCCACCAGGGTTTCATGGGCACCCTTCGTGAAGTACGGGGCCTCCGGGTGCGTCAGGCCCAGGCCGTGGCCGGCGTGATGCGGGAACAAGTTCGCGACGCCGTTCCGTTCAAAGCTGCCGACCACACCGCCATACACCATCTGACACGCGTTCCCGGCCCGGAGTTCGCGCTCGCCGGCCGCAAGGGCTTGCTGGCAGCAGTCCATCAACCGTTCCTGCTCGGCCGTGGCCAGACCGCCGATGACCGGTGTGTTGGTGAAATCGCTGCGGTAGCCCCACAGCACGACGGAAAAGTCGAGGATCAGCGTATCGCCGCGATTCAACACGCGGTCGGTCGCGGGGCCGACCCGACGATCGGGGCCATCGCTGACGATGAAGTCGCCATAGACGATGACCGCCTGCCCCGCCGCCGCGGTACAGGCGCGGGCGATGCCGTTGTAAACATCCAGTTCGGTCATGCCCGGTTGCACATGAGCCCGGGCCCAGGCGTGGCCGGCATCGGTGGCGCGCATGCAGCGGCGCAGGATGGCGATTTCATCGTCATCCTTGGCTCGGCGCATGTCGGCCAGCACTTCGAGGATCGGCTGGCACTGCGGGTCGTTGAGCGCATCGTGAATGTGCCCGCCGTGATTGCGGACGACGTCGCGCAGAAGCAATCGGCGCGGCCCCCTGCCCGGCGACTGACCGTCGTACCAGGGAAGAATCTCAATCGAGTCGGCATGGGCCTGCCGGGCGGCGGGTACAAACAGGCGGTTGTCGTGAAACAGTTTGCAGCAGCCATCGGGGTGAAGCAGCAGCAGGCCGCCGAAGTCGCCGCCGAGGCTGAACGGATCGGAGTGAAAGTTGGCCAGATAGCGCAGGTGCAGCGGGTCGCCCAGCAGCAGCGGCTGCGTCGGGCGGATACGTTCAAGGAAGCGTTCACGGCGGGAACGGCAGCCGGCGGCGGTCAACATGATGTTTCACCGGTTGTGAACGTGGCGGAAACGCGGTTCATGGATCGCACTGTATGCGTGCCGATGGCGGATGGCTATATGCTACTGACAGTAACTTGAATTGAACTGGCGGGCAGTCATAGCAACCATAGAAGAATTGACCACTGATTGCACGGATGGACAAGGATAAGAAGGCGGAATTAAACGGCAGAAGTCGTTGGTCTTCATCCGTGTTATCCGTGTTGTCTTCTTAAGTTCCGATCACACTGGATGGAAGCCGGCTCTACAAGGACCGTTGACCGGCAACAAGTTGAGGAGATTCATGCCGGCATTGATCGACAAGCGCGAGAGCAAGATCCGCGGGATGTTCGCGGAGATTGCGCCGACGTATGACCTGCTCAACCACCTGTTGAGCCTGAACATCGACAAACTCTGGCGGAAGCGCGTGACGAAGCTGGTCCCCTGCACTGCTGGCGGGCCGATTCTCGACGTCTGCACCGGCACGGGCGACCTGGCGCTCGAGTACGACCGCGCCTGCAAAGGCCGCGTGCCGATTGTCGCTTCCGACTTCTGCGCGCCGATGCTCGAACGGGCGGTGCACAAGGCGGTTCCCAGGAATGCCGACGGCCGGATGACGTTCGTCGAAGCCGATGCCCAGTACCTGCCCTTCGCCGCGAACACGTTTGAAGTTGTCACCGTCGCGTTTGGCCTGCGCAACGTCACCGATACGGACAAGGGGCTCGCGGAAATGTCCCGCGTGCTGAAGCCGGGCGGCCGGCTGGCGGTGCTCGAGTTTTCGAAGCCCCGGCACTGGTTCTTCGGGCGCACGTACCGCGTCTACTTCCGCTATCTTCTTCCTCTGGTCGGGCAGATCCTGTCGCGTAATCGGCAGTCGGCCTACAAGTATCTGCCGGACAGTGTCAACGAGTTTCCGGATGGCGAAGCGCTCGCGCAGCGGATGCGCGGGCACGGTCTGGGCGATGTCTGGTACAAGCCGTTTACGTTCGGGATTGCTACGCTGTACGTGGGTACCAAGTCAGCGGGAAGCAGTCAGCATGAGCCAGGAACATCTGTTGGTGCGTGCGGCACGGGGTGAAGCGGTGGAGCGCCCGCCCGTCTGGGCGATGCGGCAGGCTGGCCGCTGGGACCCGGAATTCAACAGAGTGCGTGCGGGAACGTCGTTCTTCGAGTTCTCCGCAGATGTGGAGAAGGCCGCGCAGGCATCGCTGTGCCCGCGGCGGTTCGGCGTTGACGGCATCATCCTCTTCTATGACATCGTCACGTTGCCGTTCGCGATGGGGCTGCCGTTCGAACTGAAGCCGCAGGTCGGCCCGGTTCCCGATCGGCCGATCCGCTCGCTCGCCGACGTCGACCGGTTGCACCCCGACCCGGACCCGTCGACATATCAACACATCATCGATCTTTTACGTGTGGTAAAGAAAGAACTCAACGGCAGCTTGCCGGTGCTGGCGTTTGCGGGTGCGCCGTTCACCGTGGCCGCGTACTGCATCGGCACCGGTAAGCACATGAGCGAGACACGCCGATTCGCGGCCGAGCATCCCGATGTCTGGCGGAAACTGCTCGACCGCCTGGCGGGAGCAACGGTCGGCTTCCTGCGGACGCTGATCGGCGAGGGAGCCCAGTTCTACCAGTTGTTTGATTCATGGGCGGGCGAACTGACTCCCGCGGAGTACGACGACTGGGCCCTGCCCTACCACCGCGATATCCTCGCCGGGGCAACGGGCGTACCGCGCGCGATCTTCGTCAAAGAGTCGGCCGACCTCGACCGGTTAGTCGCGACCGGGGCCGAGGTGATCAGCATCGGCCGGAGCATCAACCTCGCGGAAGCGCGCAGGAAGCACCCGAATCTTGTGTTTCAGGGAAACGTCGACGAAGACGTGCTGGTCCACGGTAGCGAAGCCGACGTGATTGCCGCGACAAAGCAGTGCATCGCCGAGGGCGGTGGCCAACGGCACATCGTGAACCTCAACCACGGCTGCGATAAACAGACGAAAGTAAGCAACTTCGAGGCGTTCGTTTCGACCGTCCGTGACTCGGCATCGTGATGCCGGATCGATTTGCGGATTTCATAAGAGACGGACTGCGTGTCCCAAACCTGTCCGGCACGTCGACCCGCCAACGTGGTGAAGGGCAGGGAGAAGAAAGAGGCGGTCGGTCAACAACAGCCCCACGCACATTCAAACGCGAGGGCTCTTCATTAAGGCGAACAGACAGCATCAGCACTCGCCGCCAACCCCCATCTCACCGACGTCCACGGCCACATCACTGCAAGGCCGGAACTGTCGTTATCATTTCACCTACACCCTCCGTGATAATGAGGTCGCGCGGGTGATCATGACGCCCGAATGGTGATAATGACGCCCGAACGGTGATAATCGATGAAGAGCATGTCGTCGTGCAAAGCGAGTAAGCGCACGCATCGAATCTGTCAAGTACTCCACCGAAAATCCCGTTCTCACGTGAGAATGACGCCCCACGGTGATAACCGATGTCGACTCGGGTATCGAAACCAGGCTGCAAAAGCATTCGGCCGGCTGCATCACGGCAAACTGATCGTTGTCAGCGCTATCGTCAAAAGAAGAAACAGCTGCGTACTGTTTTTCTTTTCCGAGAGTCTAGCTCGATGTCTAAAAAATGATCAATCTGCTTCATTTTTACTCAGTTGTCTCTTGTAAAACTACCCGCCCAGCTTTACACTAGCGGAGCGATAAGTGAAATTATCGTTAAGTTCCGTGCAATCTGCGTCTCTCCTACGCCGTTACGCACCGCCCTGAAGCCCGCAGCCTCTCTGCCTTGACATCGCGTGGGAGCGATACGGAAACGGAATCAGTGTCTCGTACTGATTCGCCGTTGTCCTTATCTTCGATCGGACCCGCGCAAATGAAACTGTCGCGTTTTCTTGCACTCAACGTCATCGTGACGTGTGGCCTGTGCGCCATTTCAACCGGGTCCGCCAAGGCACTCGATTACGCTTGGAATGATTCCAATGTTAACTGGACCAACGCGACTAGCTGGAATCCGACGGGACCGCCCACTTCCGCAGACACCGCCACGTTCAATCTCACGGCTTACATCAATCAACCCGTAACGGGCTCCAGCAGCGTGCTTGGCCTGATCATCGGCGATGGGGTGACGACGACGGGTTCGTTGTCGATCACCGGCACTTCCTTGACTCTCAATGCGTCCGGCATCAACATGACGGCCAATGCGGGAACCGTCGATCTGGGCTCCGGAGTCGTCGTCAATGCGGTTCAGAGCTGGACGAATAGTTCGGCTAATGCCTTGACGGTGGGCGGCAACGTCACCATTACCAACGCGCTGACGCTTTCAGGCACGGGGGCCATTCGCCTCAACGGCACGAACAATGGCACCGGGGGTGTCAATGTTAGCGGGGCCACAGTGCAAATCGGCAATAATGCAGCGTTCGGCA
>JBBQII010000403.1:0-4638 GCA_038324795.1 Gemmatales bacterium | reverse complement strand
TTGCACCAGTAATTTCATCTCATCTTCAGGGAGCCATTCGCTACGCGGGGCGGTGCTGCAGACGTCCGCCTTCATTTCGCGGTTAAAACCGACTGGCGCAGCGACTGCCGCCGGTGGGGTCGCTGCTTTGGTGGGTGCACTGGTCTGGGCCTGGGGAATCGTTCGCGGCGACGGGGGCGTGCGGCCGTCATAGTCGATGAACTCGACGATCGGTTCGCGCTGCGCCGGGTCATCGGTTTCGGGATACTTCAGCGTGACGCGGAACCGCCCGGCCGGCATGTTGTTCGCCTGCAAACGTACTTCAATGCCCGTTGTGCCATGCTTGAAGACGATCGACGGCGATGCCTTCAGCGACACGATCGACAGATCGGATGGAGCCACCTTGGCCCCGCAGACGACCGTGTGAACGGGTACCGTGCTCTCTCCCGCCGCCAGCTTGCGTGCCGTCTCGCCGATCGGCCCGCCGCGGTTGTGCTGGCCGTCGCTGAGGATCACGACACCGACCAGGCCTTCCTTCAACGCCTCACGGCGCTCGATCGCCTGCTTCAGCGGTAAGGTCAGGTCAGTTTCGTACACGGTTTTCCGCTTCGCATCATCGCTCAGCACTGCCAGGATCGACTCGGCCGACAGTGGCAACGGCGTCAGCTTCTGGTCGAAGCCGACAAGCTCAAGCCGATGCCGTTCGCCGAGCGTTTCAAGCAGCTTCATTCCCGCCGGGTCGATCACCTTGCCCGCCAGTTGCCGACGGCTCATGGCATCGATGCGATCGATGACTTTCCTGTAGGCCGGGTCGATTGGCACATCGAGTTGCTCCAACTGCAGAAGCCAGCGCTCGAGCGTCGCGCTGCTCGCCAGATCGTCGGCCAGATGCAGCGTGATGGCCGCCTCGATCTTTTCGGTCGGGTCGCGCTGCGGGTCGGCGATGCCCATGCTCGTCGAGCGGTCAATGGCGATCAGCACATGCGACGGGATCGTTTCGCGCGAGACGTGCCGGACCTGCGGTTGCAGCGTGGCAACACCGAATACCACCAGCACGACGAGCATCCGGCAGGCCAGCAGCGCGATGGCCCAATGCCGTTGGACATAGGAGCGTTCCAGCCGGTACAGCCGCTGCACCGCCCAGATGAGGGCAACCATGATCGCGAACAGCCCGCCCGCCTGCACCCAGCGAGACAGACCTTCGACGGGCATGCTGAAAAGCATGCTGTCGTCGCGGCCGGGAATCGCGATCTGGAACATCTCAGTCATTCACCGGTGGATTGTCGCGGATGTGGGCACGGGTGATCGCCAACTCGGTCAGCAACAGTCCCAGCACGGCCAGCAGCAGCAGCCAGCCAAACTCGGGGTCGCGCGCGCCGTCGCGCAGGCCGTTGAAGATGGCCGGGCGTTCGTTCTCGTAGCGCAAGCGGCCGGGCGGGAACATGTCCGCGATGCTTTGGCGATCGCTTTCACCGCAAGGTTGCAGGTTCGATTCATTGCCGTCCGCCTGAACCACGTAGTACCGCGATCGGCCACCGTCGTCGGCCACGCGGTAGACGCCCGGCTCGCGCGTGTCGTTCACGGTCAACGGCCAGGCGGGAACCTCGAAGCGGCGTTGCCGGCCATCGGGCCAGAAGGCGGTCACGCGTCCCGGCGGCTCCCCCGCGGCCGGCTGATGCAGCAGCGGTTGCGACGGCGACAGGTTGACCTCGCGCGCCCGCGCCCCCGCCAGGTGGAACAGGCATTCATGACACAGCCGGACGAAGTCATGCGAACGCAGCAGATCGTTCTTCCACGAATCGTCGAACGGCACGGCCGATTGCAGTACCCGGCCCGCGCCTGTGCGCTTCTCGACCAGGAACGGGTCACCCGTCTGCAGACGGGCAATCACACTGGCTCCGTCGGCCGCGGGGTCGAGCTTCCACCATCCGGTGAAGTTCGATTTCAGCACGCTGTCGGCATCGCCCTTCGCCAGCGGTTCAAGAAACGTCTGTTCCAGGCCATCGGGCAGCAGCATGGAAGTGGCGTTGTCGACGATGCCGCCCAGCGATGCCGGCAGCCAGCCGTCGCCCGCGCGATGGCCCAGGCGGTTGAACCCGGCCGCTTCGGTACGCGGGCCGGGCAGCACCAGAACGCCATGACCGTTGGCGATGAACTGCTCGATCGCCTGATGCTGCGTGCTGTTGAGCCGGGCGATATTCTGCAGCACGAGCACGCGCGGGGTACTGGAAGGATCTGCCGTGATCGGCTCGTTGAGTACCTGCGAAGCAAATGCGTTGATGCCGATCGCTTTCACCGCAAACGATGGCTGCGGGTGATTCGGCGGCGCGATCGCGTAGCGGATGAAGTCGCTGCCCCGTGCGGGGCCGGCATCAAACGCATCGCCATCGACCAGCAGCACGGGAATGGCCGGGAGGACATCGATCGCGAAGTCACGACGGTTGTCGCCGGGCATTGCATCATCCGGGATGCGGATGCTCACCACGTGCGAGCCGACCGTGGTGAAGGAATGCTTCACCGTCAGCGCGATGCTCGGCTCAGTGGAGCGGGGCACGCTCTGTTCGCCGACACGCTTACCGTCGACAAGGACGTCAAATTTCTTCGGCGGTACGGCATTGGGTTGTCGTGTTTGCAGATTGAAGCGGAAGATCACTTCACGGCCGACAGTCGCCAGCGTGCGGTTGGCCGTGATCGGCGATACCGACCAATTCGGCAGCGTGGCGGGGCGCTGGCCCGCGACGTTGACGACCCAGATGCGCGGCAGCGGCTGCCGGCCCAGCGATTGCCATTGCCCCAGCGTGGTGCCGTCGGCCCACCCCTGGCGCTGGCCATCACTGAGGATGATGATCTCGCGCCCGCCATCGGGCGTGCCCTCAAAGGCACGCTGGGCTTCCTCGAGCGAACGCGGCCAATCGACGCTGCCGCGCGGTGGTGGCATCTGCTCAAGGCGGTCGTGCAGTTCCTGCCGATCGGCCGAGATTCGGTTGAGAACCGTGATCGGGCGTTCCTTCGCCTGGATGATCGCCACGCGATCGCCGGGGGGCAGGGCGTTCACCAGTTCGCGAACCCAGGACCTTGCTTCGTCATGGGCGGTTTTGCCTTCGTGAACGGCCAGCATGCTATCGGAACCGTCGATGATGATGACGAGATCGCGTTGGGTGTGCCCCGCCAGGCTCGCCAGCGTGCCGCCTGCGGGCAATCGCGACAGGCAACTGATGCGCAGCACCGGCAACGCGACCGCAAGCACCAGACAGGCGATCAGCAGAATGCGCACGGCCAGCAACAGCATATGTTCCAGCATGACAGTCCGCCGGGCGCGACGGCTGACCTTCAGGAACTGCATGGCAGCCCAGTCGACGACGACGACCCGCCGACGATTGAGCAGATGCACGATGACCGGGATCGCCAGCGCGACGAGTGCGAACAGAATCGCGCTGTGCAGAAACGACATGAAATGCCCGCGACCTCAGAAGCCCATTCGCTGCCGGTGCGAAAGATACAGCCCGAGCGCCCGATCAACCGGCTGATCGGTGCGCAGCAGGCGGTAGTCCATATGCATGTTACCGGCCCGCTCGCGCAGTTGTTCACAGAACTGCTGAAACTGCTGAAGATATTCGGCCCGCAGGCGTCGCGCATCGACCCGCTGCGTGTCGGCCGGACGTTCGAGATTGCGGAACTGCGTGACCTTTGAAAACGGAAACTCGACCTCGTCGGGGCTCAGCACCTGGAACAGGACCACTTCGTGATTGCGGTGCTTCAGGTTCCGCAGCGCCTTCGTCAGCGCTTCGATGTCGTCGAAAAAGTCGGACAGGATGATGATCAGCCCGCGCCGCTTCAGGTGATGCGTCGCCAGTTGATGCCACAAAGGGGCCATCGCCGTCTCACCGCCGGGGCGGGTTGCTTCCAGCGCTCGCAGCACATTGAGCAGATGCTTCGAACTGGCCTTCGGCGGAATCAACGACCGCACCTTCGTGTCATGCGTGATCAGCCCAACGGCATCAAGCTGATGCAGCATCAGGAACGCCAGCGATGCCGCCACCTGCTGCGCGTACTCGAACTTGCTGAGCCGATCGCCGCGCCCCTTGTACCCCATGCTGCCCGAGGCATCGACGAGCAGGTAGGCCTTCAGGTTGGTCTCTTCTTCGAATTCCTTCACGTAGTAGCGGTCGGTTTTACCGTAGGCGCGCCAGTCGATGTGGCGGATCTCATCGCCGGGGGAGTACTGGCGATGCTCGGCAAACTCGATGGAGAACCCCTTGAACGGGCTGCGATGCACCCCCGTGAGGAAGCCTTCGACCACCTGCCGTGCCAGCAGCGTCAGCCCCGCGTAGCGCCGAAGTTCGGAAGGATCGAAACGGAGCATGTTGATTCTCTAACGCCTCGTTCGCGCCACCATCTCGTCCTGCGGGGTGGGCACCGTCTCCAGCAGGTGCTTGATCACGTCATCGGTGGTGATGCCTTCGGCATCGGCGTTGAACGTCGTCATCAGCCGATGGCGCAGGACAGGGTAGGCCACCTCGCGGATATCTTCGGATGTCACATGCAGCCGGCCGTGCAGGATCGCGCGGGCCTTGCCGCCGAGGACGAGATACTGACTCGCCCGCGGTCCGGCTCCCCAGGCGATCTGCTCGGCCATCCACTTCGGCGTGCCCGGCTCAC
>JBBQII010000402.1:0-4639 GCA_038324795.1 Gemmatales bacterium | reverse complement strand
AGGATGGCCGACTGATCGGGGTGAATACCGCGATCACGTCGCCGCACGGTGGCAGTGTCGGTATCGGCTACGCGATTCCCGTCGATACGGTCAACAAAGTGGTGACGGAGTTGATCCGTACCGGCCGGGTGGCGCAGCCGTACATCGGGGCTGAGTTCATTCTGGAAGAAGCTTACGTCCGCCGGATGGGCATTGCAAAAGGGGTTGTTGTCCGCAGCGTGCGGCCGCGCAGTCCCGCGGCACTGGCGGGGATGCAGCAAGGCGACGTCATTGTGAGAATTGACGACAACGACATCAGCAACCTTGCCGCGCTGGAAAAAGTCCTGAACCGCGTGAAGATCGGTGACGCGTTGAAGGTGGAAGTCCGCCGCGGCAACCAGATGGTGGACATGGCAGTGAAGGTGGAAGGGATATGAAGCCGAAGTTCAGCGAGCATCCCAACGGGATGCCGCTGCCTCATTCATCCAATCCCTTCAACGGCGCCTCCGCCGGGCAACCGGCGTCCAAGTACGCCTGCAGCATGATCTGGGCGGCGACGCGGTCCCGACGTTCCTTCCGCTGGCGATGTGTCAGCCCCGCGTTCCAGAGGGCGTTCTCCGCTTCCAGCGTTGTGAAGCGTTCATCCGCGAACGTCACCGGCAGCCCCGTCGTTTCATTCAGCCACGCGCCGTACTTGCGGGCTTCCTGGGCTTTGATTCCTTCGCGGCCGTTCAAATGCACCGGCAATCCCAGGACGATGCCGACGGCCTGTTCGGCGGTGATCAACTGCTTGAAGTACGCCGCATCGGCCGTGAGGCTTTGCCGCTGGCGCGTGCTGATCGGGCTGGCGATCAGGCGGTCGCGATCGCTGATCGCCAGCCCGACGCGGACCGTGCCATAGTCAATGCCCAGGAGTCTGCCGCTCACAGGTAGTTCTTCCCGTCGTTCATTTTCTTGAGTGCGTCCACGATCTCTTTGACCGTGCCTTCTTCGGCACGGTTGGCGATCAGCGTGGCGTTGCCGTCCTGCACGATCAGCAGATCGCTGACGCCGATTGTCGCGATCAGGTGGCCCGGGTCGGCGACGATCACGCATTTCGACGTCTTGATCCCCAGATGTTTCGCCTGCACCGTGTTCCCCTCTGCATCCTGCGGGTTACGGCGTTCGAGCGCCAGCCAACTGCCAACGTCGTCCCATTGATACGGGGCCTGCACCACCAGGACTTCCTTCGCTTTCTCCATCACCGCGAAGTCGATGCTGATTTTCTCCGCGTTGGCATACTCGCGCTGGAAAATCTCGTCCTGGGCTGACGTGCCCCAGGCAGCGGCGATCCGGTCGATCGATTCCATCAGCTTCGGCTTATGGGTCCGCAGTTCGTGCAGAATCGTCGCAACCTTCCAAACGAAGATGCCGCTGTTCCAGTAGTATTCGCCGCTGGCGACGTACTTTTCTGCCGCGTCGAACTTCGGCTTTTCCTTGAATTCCTTCACCTTGTAAGCGGTGACGCCCTGACGTTTGTCGAACTCGGCCCCGCGGTGGATGTAGCCGTACCCGGTCGAAGGAAACGTCGGCGGGATGCCGAAGGTGATCAGCGCCTGCGGATGAGCCTCAGCCAGTTGCTCCGCGGCATGGGCGGCCCGGCGGAACTCCTGCACCGGTTCGATGACGTGATCGGCCGGCATGACCATCATCACCGCGTCCGGGTCTTCCTTCGCGATTAGTGCGGCCCCAAGGCCGATGCATGCGGCCGTGTCCCGCCCCTGCGGTTCGCCGACGATGCGATTGTCGGCAAGTTCGGGAAGCTGTTTCGCGGCTTCGCCGCGGTGAGCCCCGCCGGTGATCACCCAGGTACGTTCCGGGGGCACCTGCGCTTCGATCCGATCACGCGTGCCCTGCAGCAGGGTGCGGTCGCCGCTGAAGGCGAGAAACTGCTTGGGCCGGGCCGACCGGCTTCGGGGCCAGAAGCGTGTTCCGCCGCCGCCGGCCATGATCATCGCATGAAGCATCGTGTTCCTCCATGAAGGGTGGGAGAGAGTTTATTCCAGAAGTAATGCTGAATCGATCGTCCGGCCGGGGCGTACCCGGCCGGTCAGTTCCTGTGGATCGAGGGCAAATCGGGGCGAGACTTCCACCGGCACGCTGACGTTGCCTTTGTCGTCACGCAGCAGTGTCAGGCCGGCCTGCTCCAACCAGCTTCCCGCCAGGTTGATCAGGTCGCGCGTCGCGGTGGCCGGTGAATCGAGGCCATCGGCGTTCTTCACCGGCGAGAACTCTTCGGACCGCAGCGCTTCTTGCACCAGATAGCGGTCGGCCAGCGGCAGGGCATCGAAGATGAACAGTTCGAACTTCAGTGCGTTCTCGCTGGTCGGGATGACGGCGTTGCCCGCGGCATCGGTATAAGGGACTTTCTTGCGCGCGTAGTGGTACGGCAGCCGCGTTTCGCCCTGCGTGATGCGGGCGAGAAAGTCGACATCGAAGATGTGGATGGCCGGGTTGCCGGCCCGGTGCAGCAGCCGCCCGTCGGCGTTGACGGCATGCAGCAGTTCGTCCGGCATGTCGCTGTATTCAATGATGCCGCAGCGGCCGTCGATCAGCGAGAGCACGCCCATCTTCTCTTTCGGGAATGCCTTTTCGATCGCCTTGGAAGACGCTTCGGCATTCAGCGCCCGGTGCTGGCCGAGGAAGATCGGGTCAGCGATCTTCACCAGAGGATTATCGACCTGAAGGTAGAAAATGGTACGGACGCCCTTGCGGCGCAGATCATCGAGCAGCCCTGAATCGGCCAGCGCGGTCAACGTGCCGCCGTGACCGTTGGGGCCGGCAAACAGCTTGCCCGGCTGTTCGAGCACGAGTCCACCCGTCTTCAGATCGACTGCGGGCATGGTGCCCTGCTCGAAGAAGTAGACTTCGCTCTTTGGCAGCCCGAAGAAACGGTTCTGCTCAAAATACTCGACTGTTTCCACATGCGTGGCGGGGCTGGTCATGATCAGAAACGGGATCGGCTTGCCGTAGCGGCGGCTCAGGGCGAAGACTTTGTCTGCATGGATGGCGAACAGGCTTTTGCCGCTGACCGGGCCGATCGGGAACATCCCCTTGGGCTTGTCGAAACCGAGCCGGCTTCCTTGGCCGCCCGCAACCAGCAGCACGGCCACTTCACCGCGGGAAAGCATCTCATCGCCGGTCTGGCGATCGGTGTTCGTCCATGCCGTCGGCGGGTTCATGGTGACGGCGGCGATCCGGTCGGCAGATGGCAGCGCCTGTACCTGATCGCGGGCGCGGTACAGCGCATCAATGTGAGCGAGATCGATGCCGGCCAGTTGTTCCAGCAGTGCAGCGCGATCGGGCCGGGACAGCGTTTCCCAACCGGTCAGGACATGTTCCTGTCGGTAGGTTCGCAGTCGATGTAACAGGTCGGGAGGGACATCACGCATGAAAAACACACCTGCGAAAAAATCAGAAGGTAAAACTCAGGCCGTCGTACGCCATCGCAACGCCCTGGGGAAGTTTCGGGTTCAGTTCATCGTAGTCGAACTCATGGCCCATGTGGGTCAGGTACGCCTGTTCGGGGCGGATGCGTTCGATAACGTCGAGCGATTCGCTCAGGCTCAAGTGGGCAGGGTGCGACTTGTAACGCAGGCAGTCGATGACCAGCACGCGAACGCCTTCGAGCAACGGCCAGCTCGAATCGGGGATCTCATTGACGTCGGTGCAGTAGGCTACGTCGCCGATGCGGAAGCCGAACACGTTGAAGATGTTGTGGATCAGCGGGATCGGTGTGATCATCTCTCCCAGGGCCTGGAACGGTTCCCGCGTGATGCGCTCAAACTCCAGGCGAGGAACCAGCCCGGCCTTGCCGTCGCTGTCAGCCCGGAAGGCATACGAGAACACGGAGCGGATGACGCGTTCCACTTCGTCATTGCAGTAGATCGGCACTGGACCGTTGAGCAGTC
Source organism: Gemmatales bacterium (assembly GCA_038324795.1). GTDB lineage: Bacteria > Planctomycetota > Planctomycetia > Gemmatales > Gemmataceae > JAIOQJ01. The sequence continues at coordinate 710 of JBBQII010000402.1, read as the reverse complement.
GCGGCATCAACCGTAGATCGTCGAGGCCGAACAGGTGGTCGACGTGGTAATGGGTATACAGCACCGCATGAACGATGCGAACCTTCGCCCGCAACAATTGAAGCCGCATCTCGGGTCCGGTATCGATCAGCAAATTACCCTTCGGGGTGCCGATGATCACTGAACTGCGATAGCGATTGTTCCGAGGATTGGCCGATCGGCAGACCGGGCATTCGCAGCCGAGCATGGGCACCCCGACGGAGGTACCCGTACCCAGAAACGTGAACGTGCGCTGACCGGTCATCATGGGGCTATTTCACGGGACTGACACCATTTGGGCAAGGGCATTAGCGGGCAGCTACAGGAAGAATGTCCGGTTCAATCTGCATGGCTTCGGCCAGTTTGTTCATCTGGTTGAACAGGCCGACGACGGCGAGGATTTCGCCATGCATCTCTTCAGTCATCCCGAGTTTTTCGGCGGCAGCCGTATGCGAGTTGATGCAGTACGTGCAGCCATTGGTCGCGGAAACGGCCAAGGCGATGATCTCCTTGGTCAGCATGTCGACCTTGCCCGGTGCCATGATCACCTTCAGGCGCGACCAGCAGAGTTCCAGGTGATCGGGATGCGCGGCCAGGGCCCGCCACATGTTCGGCACGCGGTCGATTTTCTTCGTCACCTTGATGTCGGCGAAGATCGCTTTGACCTTCGGATGCTCGGTTGCCTCATCCAC
>JBBQII010000401.1:0-4641 GCA_038324795.1 Gemmatales bacterium | reverse complement strand
ATGTCGTACCCGACGCCGCCGGGGGAGATGACGCCGCCCTCGGCCGGATCGGTGGCCGCTACGCCGCCGATGCAGAAACCGTAACCCCAATGAATGTCCGGCATCGCCATGCTGGCAACCTGGATGCCCGGCAAGTGCGCGACGTTGGCGACCTGCTCCGGTGCCTGATCCTTCTGGATGGCGTCGAGCAATTTCTCATTGGCGAAGATCAGGCCGTCCACCAGCATCCCGGGCTTGTAACTGCGCGGAATGCGGTAGCAGCAGTCATCGACTTTGATCAACGGCCCGGCGTAACGGTCTTTAGCCATGACATTTCCTGTCAGATATCAACGATGAACTCAGCCACCCAGCCATCGGCAGTCTCGGCAACTGTCAGGCCGTGGTACGTGATGGCTTTCACTTCGTGATTGAGCAGATGCCGCTGCGCGTCGAAAGGTTCACCCGAGATCGTCGCGAAAAGCCCCGCACCGCTGAGTTTTACCACGAACCCGGCCGCCAGGAACTGCTCCGCGTCGAAGCGGTAAAGCAACTCGCGAAGCAAGTCGAACAGCAGGTATTCGCGATCGGTGCCGGCGATGTTGATGTCGAACGACGAGACAGCGCGAATCGTTGTGGAGTCTTCCACGATGATCGAAAACAAGGCCGTGCCGGCTTCCGCGAACAGCGTGTCGATATCCGGGGCGATGATGCGCAACCCGAGGTCCGCTGTGTGGTCGAAGGTTTCGTACATCAACTCCCCTTCGCTTAGCCCCGTGTCGCAGGGTTTACGGAGACACGCGCGACGACGATGAGCGCTCGTTCGCCCGACTCTCCGGAAACCCTACGAGTGGCGGCTAAGCGATTCTTCGGCGGCGGCGATCGTCTCGCCGATGTGCGCTTCCGTATGCATCATCGACACAAACGCCGCTTCAAACTGGCTGCACGGCAGGTAGATGCCGCGGTCCATCATGTCCCAGAAGAACTTCGCGAACCGCGCGGTGTCGCTGGTCTTGGCCGTGTCCAGATCGACGACCGGGGTGCCGGTAAAGAAGAAGGTCCACATGCTTCCCACGCGGTTGATCACGTGCGGCACCTTCGCGGCGGTGGCTGCCTGATCGAGACCGTCGCATAAACGCTTCGTGATGCGTTCCAGTGCGGGGTACGGGTTTGCTTCCTTCAGTTCACGCAACGTCGCGATGCCGGCGGCCATGGCGACAGGGTTGCCCGACAGCGTACCCGCCTGAAACACCGGGCCGGCGGGCATGATCTTCCTCATGACGTCCGCCCGGCCGCCGTAGGCGCCGACCGGGTAGCCGCCGCCGACGATCTTGCCCAGCACCGTCACATCGGGCGTTTGCTTTAGCAGTTCCTGTGCCCCGCCATACGCCAGGCGGAAGCCGGTCATCACTTCGTCGTAAACCAACAGAGCGCCGTGATGGTGCGTCAGTTCGCGCAGTTCCTTCAGAAATTCGGCCGATGGGGTGACCAGACCCATGTTGCCGACAACCGGTTCCAGCATCACGCCGGCGATCGTGTCGCCCTGTGCCTGGAACACGGTACGCAGGGCTTCGATTTCGTTGTAACGCAGCACGATCGTATCGGCAGTGCAGCCGGCCGGCACGCCGGGGCTGCTCGGCACGCCGAGCGTCAGGGCACTCGACCCGGCCGACACCAGCAGGGCGTCGACATGGCCGTGATAGCAGCCGGCGAACTTGATGATCTTGTCGCGGCCGGTGTAGCCGCGTGCGAGGCGGATGGCGCTCATGGCCGCTTCGGTCCCGGAACTGACCATGCGCACCATCTCGACCGACGGCATCGCCTGCGTGATCAGTTCCGCCAGTTCGGTCTCGCGCTCGGAGGGGGCGCCGTAGCTGCTGCCGTCGCGTACCGCGGCGATCGCGGCTTCGACGACGCGCGGATGGGCGTGACCGAGAATCAGCGGGCCCCACGAACCGATGTAGTCGAGGTAGCGATGGCCATCGACATCAATCAGGTGCGGCCCCTCGCCGCGGGCGATGAACAGCGGTTCGCCGCCCACGCCGCCGAACGCGCGGGCGGGGCTGTTGACCCCGCCGGGAATCAGCGACTGCGCTTTGTGGAATGCGGCATGGCTGCGGGGACGTTCGATTCGTGATGACATGAATTGTAACCTGCGGGGCCGTGGGCCTCGCCGCTGAATGGGGGATGAATCACGGGCGTTTGTTCAACAGTATAGTAGCGCGGGCAGCTTCTTCGCGAAATGGTTCTTCGCTGCCGTACAGATCGCGGACGTCTCGCCCCACGGAATGCGCCTGATTCAACAGCACGCTCATCTCCGCTTTGTCGAGTTGCGACTGCACCAGCTTCTTGCGGTCGTCAGCCGATAGTCGGCGGGGGCTCAGTTCACGGAACTTCTGCCCGGCCAGCAGGTACCAGTTGCGCTGATCGCTTTTTCCCTTGAAATCACGCTGCATGCGTTCCCAGCGGTCGCGGGCGCGGTCGTCGTCGCCGAACAGGCGGTACCGCTCCGCTTCGATGGCGCGCAGAAGGTTCGGGTCGGTCACCGTCAACTCGGTATCGGCTCCCTGAGCGGCGGCGATGGTGTCGACTACCTTCTTCTGAATCTCTTCGACCTGGCTCAGATCGTTGAGCCGCTTGGCCGCGATCCAGCCCCACAGGGCTTTGTCGTCGGTTGACAACTGCTGATATTCGCCGACCAGGGCTTTCCAGATCAGGCGGGCTTTCATTACGTCGCCGTCCTCTTCGGACTGGAACGCGGCCATGGTCTGCCGGTAGGCTTCCGGATCGTCGCCGTCTTCGACACGTTCACGGAATGCCTTGGTGCCGAAACGGTTGAGCAGGATGCGCTCACGGTCGGCCACGCGTGCATCCCAGTAGACCTGCTTCACGAACTCGATGTCCTTCGCCATCGCCGGGTCGCTCTTTTTGCCGTGCGCATCCAGGTAGCGTTTGGCGGCGGCCAGTCGGCCTTCGGGTGTCTTCGCGTTCTTGACTTGCGCGAGCATGCCGTCGGCCCCCTCGGGCCTCAGCAGCATCCAGGTGATCAGGGCCATGGCTGCGATCAATGCCAACGCACCAACGCCCACGAACCATGCCTGCCGGAAGAACGGGATCTTCTTCTTCACCACGCGTTTCTTGCGGGACGCGGCACGGATGCTCTTGGCGGTCGCCCGGTCCTTCGCGGTCATCGGGGCCATTTCAACCGCGTCGACCATGCGCGCCTTGGCGACTTCCTCGCCCCGGCTCTGCCGCGCCAGTTCCTTTTGCTCGATCTCTTCCAGCGCCTGCCCGACCATCTCCGCGTCGCGCGGGCGGTGTTCCGGTTTCTTCTCCATCAACTGGTGGACGAGAGTGTCAAGGCCCTGCGGCACATCGAGGCAGGCGGGTTGGTTGCGCACCCGCGGCGGGGGTTCCTGCACATGCGCCATGAACAGATCGACGGCCGAGTCGGCAATGAACGGCTTGCGGCCGGTCAGGAGTTCAAAGAAGACGACTCCCATCGAATAGAGGTCGCTCTTGTAACTCAGGGTCTTCTCACCCTTGCACTGCTCCGGCGACATGTACGAGGCGGTGCCGATGGTGTTGTTGGCCCCGGTGATGGCGGTGACGTCGATGTCCTTGGCGATGCCGAAGTCGGTCAACTTCACGATCCCTTCCGTCGTCACCATGAGGTTCGACGGTTTCAGGTCGCGGTGGATGATCCCCTTCTGATGGGCATGCTGCAGGGCAGCGCAAAGCTGCCGGCCGATCTCGATCACTTCCTGCCAGGTGAAGCGGTCGCGGCGGGCCATGACGCGGTCGAGTGATTCGCCATCGATGTACTCCATTCCGATGAATGGCGTACCGCGATACTTCCCCGTGGCGAACAGGCGCACGATGTTGGGGTGCCGCAACTGCTTGAGGATGACCGCTTCGCGCTCGAAGCGGGCGAGGGCCGATTCATTGCCTGCAAGGCCGAAGGCGATCACCTTGAGGGCGACATAGCGGTCGTCCTCGGTGTACAGGGCGCGGTACACGGTGCCCATGGCGCCGCTGCCGAGTTCTTCCTCGATCTCGAATGGCCCGATCCGTTGACCCGCGAGCATGCTCCGTCCCCGCGTCCAGAACTAATGACTGATTCTAGTCTATCACACGCTTCGTGAACGTGAGAACCCCATGAGACAACTGGCGGACCGATGATGCGGGCCGTAGAATCTTGCCGGTAGGACCAACGCACATCCCGTGAGGCTGGAATGCAGGCTGCCAATCCGTCGGACGCAACAGGGACCGCCCAGGCGATCGGCCGGCTGCAGGCAAGCGTTGCCGGCGTGCTGCTCGGCAAGCCGGAGATTATCCGCCTGTCGCTGACCGCGCTGCTGGCTGAGGGGCATCTGCTGCTTGAAGACGTGCCGGGCGTCGGCAAGACGCTGCTGGCCAAAGCGCTCGCCCGCAGCATGGCGTGCGAGTTTCACCGCATCCAGTTCACGCCCGACCTGTTGCCGGGCGACTTGCTGGGCACATCGATTTTTCATCAGCCGACCGGGCAGTTTGTCTTTCAGCCCGGGCCGATCTTCGCGCAGGTCCTATTAGCCGACGAGATCAACCGGGCAACGCCGCGAACGCAGTCGGCCCTCCTGGAAGCGATGAGTGAACGGCAGGTATCGCTCGATGGCAAGACGCATG
>JBBQII010000400.1:0-4649 GCA_038324795.1 Gemmatales bacterium | reverse complement strand
CGAACGGCTCGGGATCGATGCCGATGCGCCGCGCCTGCCCCGGCACGATGCCTCGCAAATGATCGATGCGTTCGGCTTTCAGCCGCGCACGTTCCCGCCGGAGCAGGCCGCACGCTTGCGCCGGTTGTCGCATGTGCAGTACGACAGTTGCTACAGCGAATTCGAGTTGTCGGTACCGCAGGCGAAACAGCTGCAGGCATCCCTCGAATTGTGCCGGGCCAACGGCATCCGCCCCGCGATCCTGCTTGCACCCGAAGGCAGCGAGTTCCGCGAACTTGTCACCCCGGCGATGGAGCAGGCCACCCAGCGGATGCTGACCGAATGCCGGGAGCGTTACGGCGCTGTCGTCATCGACGCCCGCGCCTGGATGCTCGACCCCGAGTTCTTCGATATGCACCACCTCACCCCGTGGGGCGCCCGCCTTTTCTCCGAGCGCCTGGCCCGCGAAGCGATTGTCCCGATGCTGAGCGGATTCGCAAACGCGGCAAAGAGTAACACGTTGAACCAAGAATAAGCCGAATCGAACGGATCAAGACAGTGGCGGGCAAACTGCTCTCTGCGTCTTTATTCATTTGATTCGTCAGATTCGTGGTTCACTATCTTCTCACTCACTTGACACCACATCGCAGTCGCGCTATCGGATTCGCAACATCACCAGAAGAAGATGAACGTGGTGGCAATGAAGACCGGGATCAGTACGGCGAACGAGTAGGCGACGTAACCCGCGAATGAAGGCATCTTGTACTTTTGCTCGCTGGCGATCGCTTTCACCATGAAGTTCGGCCCGTTGCCGATGTACGTCAGTGCCCCCATGAACACTGCCCCGCAACTGATGGCCGCCATCAGGTGCGGTTTCTCCGTACTTAGCCAGCCGATATCGTGGCCCTCGGCCGACAGTGTCGCGAATGTCAGGTACGTCGGCGCATTGTCGAGCATTGCCGAGAGGATGCCGGTCAGCCAGAAGAACTCGGCCGGGCTGTTCAGGTTCAGCCGGCCACCATGCTGCCGCAAGAGCGCCAGGGCCGGCACCATCGACACGAAGATGCCGATGAACAGCACGGCCACCTCAACAATCGGCCCCCACGCGAACTGGTTCCCGCGCCGCACCGATTTACGGGTGAAGATCAGCGACAGCAGCGTGAGCGACAGCATCAGCAGTTCACCCCACGGCCGGTGCAGCGTCAGATCGCCCCAGCCCAGTGCGTTGCCGACCCCGCGACCGACAGACTCCGAATTGAAGACGACCACCGCGATGATGCCCAGCAGCAACGGCCCGTTGACCCCCAACCCCGCAATCCGCAGCGGGTGCAGCAGCGTCTCTTCCGCCTGGAGGGCCTTGGCCGATTCGCGTCGGTGCGACAGCGTGTCCCAGATGTAAAAGATGACCAGCAGTGTGCAATTCACAAACAGCCATTGCCGCCACAGCGACAGCGTCCAGAAGAAATCAACGCCCTGCAGGTAGCCCAGGAACAGTGGCGGATCCCCCAATGGCGTGAGCAGGCCGCCCGTGTTGCTGACGATGAAGATGAAGAAGATCGGCAGATGCGCCTTGTGCTGTCGTGACAGGTTGATGCGCAACAGGGGGCGGATCAGCACCATGCTCGCGCCGGTGGTGCCGATGAAGTTGGACAGCACCGCCCCGATGGCGAGGAACAGCGTGTTCATCCGCGGTCGGGCCGGGATATCGCCGATCAGCAGGATGCCCCCGGAAATCGTGTACAGCGACAACAGCAGAATGATGAACGACGCATACTCGGCCAGTTCATGCAGCAGTTGCCGGGTGCTTTCGCCTTTCGACGCATCGTGGATGGAGAAGAGATACAGCGCGACCGGGATGCCGAACCCCAGCGAGACGATCGCCTTATTGCGGTTCGAGTGCCACCAATGCTCGAAGAGCAATGGCAGCACGGCAATGCAACCGAGGAAAAGAACGAACGGCAGTGCGCTCCAGAGCGGCACTTCCAGCTTGCCCGCCTTCTCGGCTGCCTGCGCGAACATCGGTGACAACAACAAAAGAATCAGTGCGCCCCACAGTCGCATCACTTCACCTCGTTTCGTGAGTTGTCTTATGAACTCAGCACTTCTCGACTGCCGGACAATGACCCTCGCGGACTTGAAGCCCGCACCCTACAACCCGCGCCAGCGACTGAAGCCCGCGGACAAGGCGTACCGCAAATTGAAGGCCAGCCTGAAAGAATTCGGCCTCGTCGAGCCGCTCATCTGGAACGAAACGACTGGCCATGTTGTCGGCGGACATGCCCGGCTGCGCATCCTCAAAAGTCTGAAGGTCGAAGAGGTGACCGTCTCGGTCGTGAGGCTGCCGATCGAGCGCGAGAAGGCGCTGAATGTGGTACTCAACAACCAGGAAGCGCAGGGGAAATTCGACACCGACCGGCTGGCCGAGCTGTTGACCGAACTGGAAGACCTGCCCGAATTCGCCCTGACCGGCTTCGAGCAGAGCGACCTCGATCACCTGACGATGCAGCCAGTCGGGGAACTGGACGACGTGGAAGAAGAGGACGATCTTGTCAGCGTGACGCTGGAGATGGACGGGGCGACATTCGAAGTAGTCAGTGAAAGGATTGAGCGCCTCGTGGCCGAGCATGATCTTGTGAGCCATGTGAAGCGACACGGCGGATAGATCAAGCCACGAAGCGCTCGCACGAGCGCTTCGTGGCTTCACGTGATAGACGCGTCACGGACTCTTTGGCAACGGCACCTGATCCTTGCTGGCCAGGTATGCCACCAGGTCGCGAACCTCGTCGGGCGTCAATTTCTGCAACACTCCTTCAGGCATGATCGACAGGGCTGACTGGCTGCGCGATTCGATCTCGTCCTTGGGCAGCACGATCACTTCATTGGGTGTCTGCAACGTCAGCGCCTTGTCCGTTTCCAATTTGATAATGCCGTTGATCGTTCGACCGCTGGCGGTTTCGATCTTGGTCACCTGAAAGTCGCGTGCCACGACGGCACTCGGGTCGATCATGTTTTCCAGAACGTAATCGAGGTTACTTCGCTGAGCGCCGGTTAAAGCCGGGCCGATGTTACCGCCGTCGTCATACAGCTTGTGACAACTGGCGCAGTTCTTCGAGTAGATCAGCCGCCCGTTGGCCAGATTGGCTTCCTTCAACGTTTCCGCCGTCAGCAGCTTCTTGTACTTGGCGATCTGTTCCAGGCGATCTTTGGAAGCAGGCTGGATCTGGCCCCAGACTTTCGTGAGGCGGTCCTGCACCTGCTTATCCTTCAACCCCTGCATCTGCCGGGCGACGAAAACCGAGACATCAGCGCGGTTCACCTGCTTGCTCTCCATCGCATCCAGCAGCGCCAGCGCCCATGCGGGCCGGGCGGCCAGCGTCTGAATCACGTCGGCCTTTTCGGCATCGTTCAATTTCGGGTAGATGGCCAGCAGCATTTTGGGTGTGCCGTCATTCTTGAAAGCCGCCAAGGCGCGGATGGCGGTGCCGCGCATGGCGGGGTCGTCCAGCAGTTCCTTAACCAGCGCCATCGACGACGCATCCTGCGGAATCAGCAAGGCCTGCAACGCTTCGTGGCGTGTCGCTATCTCGATGCCTGGATTGCGAACGAGTTTCGCTAACAGGGCAATCGCTTCCGCATCGCCGAAAGTAACGGCCAACTTGGCAGCCGCCTTGCGAACATCCGGCGATTCGCCTTCCCGCAGGACGGCATACACCTCCCGCCAGCCGGTCGGAGTTGCGATCTGTCGCCGGCCTTTCAGGCCTTCTTCCATGCCCTGCAAAATCGCCAGTCGGGCCGAGTCAGCCGCCTCCTGTCGCAACATCGCAATGACTTCTGGCAACAGTTTCGGGTTCGCATCGACCTGCTCCACCAATCGCCGAACGATGGATCGCCGCACAATCGAAACGCGTGACGATCGTGCGACATCCAATGCCGCAGCCGAGTCGGAATTGGCTAACGGCAGGGCCGCGTACCAAAGCATCAGCGGCAGATTGGCGTCCACCTCGTCTTCGACGTGTTTCAGAAGTTTTATCAACATCGCGATCCGCTGCCGGGCCGGCAGGCGCTGCAAAGCGCCTGCCACCGCCAACCGGACCGCAGGCGACGTATCATCAAAAGCTTTACTGAATTCTCGGAGGGGAACGTCGTACGAGGGGACTTCCAGTAATAAACGAAACGCCCAAGCGCGAACGTTCTCATTCTGATGAATCAACAGGCCTGGCAACACCTCGAGCGCCGAGTCGGTACACCAAAGCGCCCAAAGATAGTTCAACACTTCGGCCGGTTTATTCGCATCAATGAGCCGTTTTTTTAACAACGAATCCGTCCCGGCATCCCGTTTGTTGACAGCCGACCGTTCCTGCAAAATCCGCCGCGCTTGCCGCGCGAACCACTCGTTCTTGTGCGTCTGCAACTTCACCAGTTCCACGTCGCTCAACTTCGACAGATCCCCCTTCCACGCCTTCGGCTCGCCGTAGGTGATCTTAAACACGCGACCATTCGAAGGATCGACCCTGTCGTAATTGTGGCACTCACCCGTATCGGTCCAGTCGCTGACGTAGACGCCGCCGTCGGGGCCGGACTTGACGTGCAGGGCCATGTACCACGGGTCGGCGCAGGTGAGGAAGTCGGCGGCGTGACCCGCGGTGTAGCCCGAGCCTTTGCGCAGCGGC
>JBBQII010000399.1:0-4653 GCA_038324795.1 Gemmatales bacterium | reverse complement strand
CAGCCACTTTCGCGTTGTCGGCCGGGGCGCTCAGCGCGAAGCGGATGATCGATCGCTTCACGATCGGAATGCTATGCGATTTCTGCCCGTAAAGCGAGATGATCTTGTCCGCCAGGTCCCAGCGTTTCCACTTGCGCAGGTCGTCGATCGGCAGGTCGGCAATGTCCGGCTGGTCGAGCAGCGGCTTGAGAGCTTCGACACATTGATCGGCACTTTTGACATCGCTGCGGTAATCGTGGAAGAACCGCACCGTCCGCAGGGCGGCATAGCGCGTCAGAAACTCCTGTTTTTCGTCGCCTAACAGTTGCTTGACGAAGTCCCAGCCTTCCTTCGGGTCGAGGATCACGTACCCGGCCAGCATGCCGTCAATGCCGCTGGCGAACTTCTTCGCGGGGTCTTCCAGCAGTTTGCGGAGCAGGGGGCCATGCTCCTTGCCGTTGCCGCAGTGGCCCAGCAGCGAACCGTAGAAGCCATAGCGGGACGGCTGCGTGTTCGGGTCCTGCAGCCACTTCACGATCGTATCCGGCTTCATGTGCGAAGAGATCGCGGCCACATCTTTGTAGTCTGCCCCGGCGAACTCCATGAACGCATCCATCGAAATCGCGTTCTCGGGTGAATCGAGGTAGTCGTAGAAGTACTTCAGCCGGGTCGGTGAGTCCTTCTCGCGGACGGCGATCGCCCCTTTCAGGTAGTCGCCAATCTTGCTGTCGACGGCGACGGCCTCACCCTTGTACGGGTCGAGTTTGTCCTTGTAGATCTCGATGAAGACGAGATACTTCATCGGCTGCTTCGGATCCGACGGCACATAGCGAGGCAGTGTGACGAGCTTCTTGTCCTTCAGAAACGGGTTGTCCTTCACGACGGTTTCGATCGTCATGTCCGTACTGCCGCTGCCGAACTCGTTCGGATCGCGCTTCGCATTCGAGAGGGTGCCGAGCAGGATGATGTGCGCCTGCCCCACTTCCTGCGAGAGCGTTTGCCCGGCCTGCGGGCAAAACGGGCAAGCTGCGGCCGGCAACACTGCGAGCGGCAAGAGGAACAGGGCAAACAGCAAACGGTTCATGCGCATTCTCCGGTGCGATGCTTCATTATGGGCGCGGCCCGCGTCATCGGACAAGGGGGTAGTACGCCCCATCGCTTACGCTTCAAGCTCGGCCGGTGAATCCGTCGCCTATGCTGCCGGCTCGGATTTCGATTCTTCGCTCAACAGTTGTTCTACGATGCCAAACGGCCCGCGAGTCAACGCTGTCAGGGCCGGCTTCAGGCAGGAGAGGTAGCCAGCCGTTTTCGCCAGCGTCTTCTGTCGTTTTTCAGCGGAGAGAGAACGGCTGTCGATCAGGTTGTCGAACATGTCCGCCAGCTTGCAGACGACGACCGCTTCCGGCGCCTCCGCCAACACCGCCATGTAGACTCGTTCGCGTTCGACTTCCGGGAGGCGTGAATCTTTCGACAGCATGCCGACGCCATGAGCGACCAACGGGCCGAATGATTCGCTCAGGTCATCCCGGTCGGTAGTTGTGTCTTCGATCGTGTCGTGCAGCAGGGCCGTGGTCAGCACTTCCGGATCGTCGATGCCGAAGACGTGCCGGGCAATCAGGCAGACGCGGAAAACATGGGCGACGTACGGCGTCTGACCATCTTTGCGGACCTGATGCCGATGCGCGCGGGCGGCATGGCCGACCGCGCTGAGCAGTTTCCCGTACCGTTCCCGCAGCGGCTCGGCCATCTTACGCGTCCTTGTTCGGGTCGGCAGGCGGCGGCAGCTTTTCGATATCCTTCATCGCGGGGATCTGGATCACCGGCATCCATTCGTTCTTGCCCGCGATCTTCTGGAATGTCAGTTCGCCTTCGATCCGCAGCCAGTCGCCGTCGCGGAAGCCCTGCAGCGGTTCCGGCGCGACAATGCGTGACCGCAGCGTCAGGGAATCGGTCCCGCAGCAGTTGACCATCACACGGTACAGCTGAAACTCGTTATCTTTGGTGGCCGCCCGGCGATAGAAGCCTTCCAGGATGACCGTGCGCCCGTCGAGCGTGTCGCGCTGTGTCGGCTGTGAAGCTCGCACCGACAGTTCACTGAACCGCAGGCGCATCGGCTTGTCGGACTTCTTGAAGGCCGGCATCACCGCGCTGCCGCCGAGCATCGCCAGCGCAGTCCGTTGATTGGCCGGGCCGTTCTCCAGTTCGACCTCCTGCAGATCCTTGTTGAGGCGCGTGAGGTTGTATCCGTCGGCCGGCAGGCCGAGGAAGAACAGGACCGACGGAATGATCAGCACCGCGTACTGCCAGGGCGACCAGCCATGATCGTGCCCGTGATCGTCGTGGGAAGGCGGCGGAGTTTTCGGCTCATCATGGGAATGGGCGTGACTGTGACTATGGGCATGCCCATGGTCATGCCCGTGGTCGGCATGGTCGTCTTCTACAGCGGCCATGTTCTTCGCGCGCACCACGCCGGCCTGCTGCCAGACGGCTACCGCACGCAGCAACGCAAGCAAAATTAACACGATGCCGGCGACCAGCACCGGAATATGGAACCGCTCGATCAGGTTGAACTTGGTCTGCAGCCAGCCGTTCACATACAGCCCGATGGCTGTGAACCCGAGGAGCCCGGCGACCGCGATGGTGCAGAGTTGATCGAGAAAGTAGGTATTCTCGGGTTCACTGTGTGCGTGGGAATGAGCCATGATTGCCTCCTGAAGCCAACTTCGATGACTTCGAAACGCAAGGCGGCGGGGCGCTCTTTCCCCCTCTCCCCCGCAAAGCCGGGGGAGAGGGGACAAAACAACTACCGCTGCCGGTCACGGTGCCGCTGTCTCCAGCGCGCCGCGATTGATGTACGGAATATCGAGGTACTGCCATACTTCATACACGATCATCGAATACACGAATACCTGAATGATCGCGGAAAGCGCGATGATGACGATCAGCCGCCGTCGGAAGACGCGTGTGAACATCAGCAATAGTTTCAGATCGAGCATCGGCCCGAGCACCAGAAACGCGAGTTTGGCGGCCGGATGCATGGTGGTGAAGCTGGCGGCCACGAAGGCATCGGCCTCGCTGCACAGGCACATGATGATGGCAAGGCCCATCATTCCGAGAATCGCCAATGCCGGGTAGCTGGTCGACAGATCACGCATCTGGTCCTTGCTGATCCACAGGTTGGCGAACGATGCCAGCAGGGCACCGAGCATCAGGAAGACCATGATGTCCTTGAAGTCGTGCAGCGAGGTCTCGGAGATGTTGCCGAGCCGCTGCATCAGCGGTCGTTTCTCACCCGCGCGGTCTTCGGCCGGATGCACATCGTGCGTCGTCGGCAGGTCCTGGTGAACTTGCTCATCTCGTTGCGGGCGTGCCAGCGGGTTGAGCAGTTGATCACCGCGCGTCCGATACTGCGCCTGCACGATCAGGCCCGTGGTCACCGCGACGATGAACCCCATGCCGACACGCAGGATGGTCATATGCTCGGCCAGGCGATGCGGGCCGAACGCGGCAATGGTGCTGAGAATGACGATGACGTTGATGATCGGCCCGGCCATCATGTAGGCCACACAGGTTCCCAGCGGCAGGCCCTTGCGCAACAGCCGCCGCATGACGGGGACGATACCGCACTCGCACATAGGGAACACGAGACCCAACGTGCCGCCGAGACAGACCGCGAGGAACGTGTTCTTCGGGACGAGCTTCGCGATCGCCTGCTGCGGCACCACTTCTTCGAGGACCCCGGCCACCAGAGCGCCAAGGACGATGAAGGGAAACGCCTCCCAGAGGATCGAAGAGAAATCCTTCAGGAAGTCGAGGATCTGCTGTTCCATGAATCAACCCGCGGTGTCATCAAACAACGAGCCCCGACCATAAGGGAGGGGCAGCGTTCACCGCTCCCTGACGGTTGCGGTTCGTTTTCAACGTCTCGACACTGGCTTATCTTCGGACGGGGCAGGGGGGATTGCAAGGGGCTACGACATTCGCCTGCGGAAACGCAGCATCGAGACGAAGAACATCACCACGCTCACACAGATGATGGTGCCGCTGGGCCCGAAGTTCAAGAGGCTGTTCGCCCCCACCCGCAGCGTGAACGAGTTGCTGATGTACAGGCCCACCATGCCGGCGGTGATGCTCATCGCGATGGTCAGCCAGAACATCTGTCGCAAGTTGCGCGCGAGGTTGCTGGCCGTGGCCGCGGGAACGATCAGCATGGCGTTGATGAGCAGGGCACCGACGGTGACGATCGACAGATTGACGATCAGTGCCAGCAGCAGAATGAACATGTAGTCGTTCAGTCGGATCGACACCCGGCGTGAGCGGGCGAGACTGGCGTTGAAGCTGCCGAGCAGCAGATGGTTGTACCGCCAGACGAGCAGCCCGACGGTCAACAGCAGCAGTACGCCCAGATAGAGAAAGTCGATGTCCTGCACGTAAAGCGGACTGCCGAACAGGAAAGTTTCCGGGTCGATCGTCCGTCGCTGCTTCAGGGCTGCCAGGAGCATCGCCCCGAAGCCGATCGCCCCGGCGAAGAAGACGCCGATGACGGTATCGCTGGCGAGATCGGTCTTCTCCTTGACAAAGGCAATGGCCAGGCCGACGATCGCGCCGAAGGCGACCATGATCAGGGGGATCAACCAGCGAAACTCATCGGGATCCCGGCCGGTGCCGAGCGCC
>JBBQII010000398.1:0-4657 GCA_038324795.1 Gemmatales bacterium | reverse complement strand
AGTCCTCGCAGCAGTAAAATGGAGCTCCGTACCCGCGCTGCCGCAGCTGATCAACGAGGTACTCGGCCAGCGCCTTGCCATACATGCCATCGTTCACCAGTTCGTCCGCTTCACCCGGAAGTATGGCAAACTTCGGCGACCGGATGTGAACGAACGGGCTCACAATGCTCCACGGTTTGTTGTTCGCTGAGTGGGGGCAATACGGCGTGTCTGGCGATCCACGAAACGATGGGGCCGGCGACTGTCTTCAATTTCGGGCGGTCCACCGGCCACTTGAACCAACGAAACACTTCCCGAACTGAACGTTGTATCCGCATGCTCGCTTTTATGGACGTGAAATGTTCGTTCCTACCGCCGATTACGAAGGTCCAGGTTCTCATCCGGATTGTCGAGACTTGCTGCAGCCAGCGTCTACGCGGCAGCCGGCTGCTGCGACGATTTGTCCGGAACGTTTGGATCGTCCGTTGTTTCGTACGAAACCACCGGCTGGCAACTGCGTGATTCTTGCTCTTTCAAATCGTTGAATATCGCACGCAGGTTATAGCCGAACCGAGCAGCGTATGCATCACGGGAACGGCGCACTTCGTCGACTATCGGATCTGACCGGTTCATAATTCAATGTCCATCATTTCTTCGGGGGTGCAGACAATTGGTGCAGTTAAACCCATCGCTTTGCACGTGAGTTCAATTTTTGTCCTCATATGCGCGTTCGCCATATGTTTGCAATTCCACGTTAAGAGGTCTGGTATCCGATTCACGGCCGCAATCGCAATATGCAGAGCATCGTTCTCCGCCTTCTTCGGTAGTGCACCTGCTCGAACAAGCTCTTCCGCCAAAAACAGGGCCGCTTCGGAGATCTCCAGCTTGGTCATGGGTTACAAGAGGGCAAGTCGTTCGCCGGCTGCATCCCGATCGCCGTCGCCGGCTTCCCGGACTACGAGCTGCGAATGGCAAAGCTCGTAGCGCAATCGCTGCCCATCCCACCAATCGTGCGTTGTCTGCTGATGGCCGGCCACGATCACGTCACGGCTGGCTCGCGCCGTCGGATAACTGACTACGCTTGTCTCGATATACACTCGTTCGGCCATAGTGAATGAACTACGGTTCGCATCAGGCAATCGTACTTCGCTTCCGGAAAAATCGGCGCTGCAACCCTTTCCGCTCAATGGTTGAACAGAAACGCCGGGTTGTTGATCAGGGCCCACATCAGGTCCTGACCGCCGAGGATGCGCGGGTCGGCGGGCGGCGCGTTGCCTGTCACGGCGGATTGCAGCTTTCGGTACTCCGGGTCCTGCTCGCGGTGCAACTGGGCCAACTTCGCCTTCTGGTCCGGCGTGCGCTGATCTGCCGGTGTCTCAAGGATCGCGGCCAGGTCGGCCGGCAGTGCCTCCGTCAGGCGCGGCACGGCGGCATCGGTGATCGACAGGCGGAACTTTCCGATGTTGTGCTGCTGGCCGAACTGCTGATCGAGCATGATGATCAGTTTCGTGCCGGCCTCGCTCGTGATCGGTTCCTTGAACTCGAACAGGGCGACCTGATCCTTGCCGATGCCGTTGGCAATGGCCCAACCTGTGGTCGTCTGACCGTCGATCGCGTTGGCGATCGGGAATGAATCCTGGGAGAGGGTTGCCTGCGGTTTGTGGAGCGTTTGCACCTTGGCAGCACCACCGAGCGGCTCGGAGGTGACGCGGAACTCGCTCATTACGAAGTTGCCGTTCGGTGCCCTGCCGGGGCCGCTGGCGGGCAAACGCTTGTCCGTCAGCGCTTCCAGGCGGATCGCGGTGATGCGTGTTGCCTTCGTCGTTGCTTCGACGGTGTACAACTCGAGGTTGCCGTTCTCACCGGTCACGTACAGCGACTTGTCTTTCTCGACGGCGATCGTCGTGTCCTTGCGTTTGCGGGCGAAGGTCTTCTTCGGGTCGGCCGACAGCGTTTCCCATTTGGCGGCCGTGCCAAGCTGCTTCTCCCATGCGGGTTGCTTCGCGTCGAGTTTCGTCTCGTAGTCCTTCAAGGCCTCCCGACGTTTGGCATCCTCGGCGGCCATCTGCTGGTAGTCGCTCTTCGCGTCCGCGAGTGCCTGAATGCCCAG
Source organism: Gemmatales bacterium (assembly GCA_038324795.1). Classification (GTDB taxonomy): domain Bacteria; phylum Planctomycetota; class Planctomycetia; order Gemmatales; family Gemmataceae; genus JAIOQJ01. The sequence goes on along the minus strand of JBBQII010000398.1, from coordinate 2,568 downwards.
TTTCGTTTCAGCAGAACTCGGCAGCCGCGACAGCGTTGCCAGGTAGATCTCTTCCACGAACTTGTTGTCATCGCTGACCGTCGCGGCCAGTTTCGCCAGACGGTTGTTCGGGTCCTTGATTGCGTCGGCCACGATCGGTCCGTTGATCAGGTTCAGGATCGGCCCGAGCATCAGCCCGCTCGAACGTTCGCATTCGCAGGCGCTTTCACGCAGGGGCTTGCCGAACAGTTCCAGGAAACCGCTTGGCAGATCCACGCTGCCGTCAAGCACCTGTGCCGCGCGCGAACCCGGCTGCAGGCCCGGGATCTTCGACGTGGAACCCGTTACACGGTAGATCGCATCGAACAGCGCCTCGGCCGGAAGCCGACGGGCCAGCGCGTGCGAGTAGTTGATCTCGTCGCCGTCGTTCCACTTGTTGGTCTTGATCGACAGTTGATAAGTGCGCGACTTGCAGATCGACTGCATCAGCTTGCGTGTGTCGAAGTTGCTGTCGACGAATTCTTTGCCCAGGCGGTCGAGCAGGGCGGGGTTGCTGGCCGGATTGCCGGCACGGATGTCGTCGATCGGCTCGATGATGCCCACGCCCAGCAGGTAGCTCCACATCCGGTTCGCGTAGCTCTTCGCGAAGTACGGGTTCTCCTTCGACGTGATCCACTTGGCCAGTTGCGTCCGGCGCGGGGCGGTGTTCGGGGCCAGGTCGGCATGCGAGAACGGGAACTGCGGCTTCACGTTCTCGCCCGTGCGTTCGTGCTTCACTTCTCCCGAAGTCGTGTCGGCGATGATCTCGACCAGCGGCAGTGCCCCTTCCACTGCTGAGCCACCGATGTTGCCAGCGAACTTCGGGTCGCGGGTTCGGCTCACCTGCGCGAAGTACGATGCCAGATTGAAGTACTGGTCCTGCGTCCAGCGTTCGAACGGATGGTCATGGCACTTGTTGCAGTTGAAGCGGATGGCCAGGAACAGGTGCGTAGTGTTCTCCATCGCGGCATCCGGCGTGCGCAGCACCTTGTAATAGGAGGCCGGGCCGTTGACCACATTGGAACCGGTCGCAGTCAGGATGTCGTTGGCGAACTTGTCGTACGGCATGTTGCTGGCCACCGCGCCGCGGATGTAGTCACGCAGTGCCTTCGCGCCGGCATCACCGAGGAACTTGCGGTTCACCTGCAGCATGTCGGCCCACTTGTTCGTCCAATGCTCGATGAACGGTTCGCTGCCGATCAGCTTGTCGACCAGTTCGTCGCGCTTCACGCGCGTCGGCCGGTTGTCGCCGAGGAACGCCCGCACTTCATCCGGTTGCGGCGGCAGGCCGGTCAGGTCGATCGATACCCGGCGGATGAAATCGGCATCGCTACACAGGTCGCTGGGCAGCAACTTCACCTTCTTCAGCTTCTCGTAGACCAGGTCATCGATCCAATTGAATGATTCGGGATCGCTCCATTTGAAGCCGCTGCGATCGCCCATCACCATGATGTTGGCGGCCGCGTAGGCCCCTTCGTAACGGGCGAGCATCGTCGCTTCGCCGCGTCGGACGGTGGTCACCAGCCCGGTCTTGTCGACCGTGGCCACTTCGGCATTGCTGGTTTCGACAAAGGCCTCGGCGGTCACGTCGCGCTTGCTGCCGTCGGCATAAGTGGCGATGACGACCATCTGTTGCTTCTGACCGATCGCGGGAACGATCCGCTCCTTCGGCAGCACTTCGATCGATGTGGTGCGCGGCGAGTTCAGGTCAAGCTTCACGCCTTCGGCAATCCACGCCTTCAACAGTTCATAGGAAGCATCGCCCGGTTGCCACAACACGCCACCCGCATGCGGCACCGCGCCGGAGGGTTTCATCAGCATCAGGCTGCGTTCGGGGGCGGCGCGGTTGAAGCGCCGGCCTTCAAGGTCATCGGTCAACGCCCGATGGTCGAAGATCGGGTCGTACCCGCGCAGGCTGAGCTTGAAGCCGTTCTTGCCGTCGAGTGAACCGTGGCAGGTCCCCGCATTGCAGCCGAGCTTCGACATCGCGGGCATCACGTCGCGCACATAGCTGACGGGATGCGCGGTCTTCTGGCCGGTCACCTTCAACGGCACGCTGATCTTCTGCCCCGCCAGTTCGATCTGAATGTCACCCTGGCCATCCGCGGCCGGGCGGATGAAGCCGTTGGTGATCGACTTGACGACGTTCGTCGGCGGCGTAATGGCGGCGATGCGTGTGACATCAATGACGTCGCCATCGGCCGTCGTTGCATCGACGAGCAACTGCTTGTAGTCGAACGGACTGGTCAGTTCCACCGAGGCGGGTTTCGCCTCCAGCTTGACGATACGCACCTGAGCGGGCAGTTTTTCCTGTGCGTTCCCGACAATCGCAAGGCAGAGAACGGCAAGTGCGGAACCGATCAAACGCGGGAGAGTCATCATTCACCTCACGGAAAGCGGGCACCAGCAGTAACAGCGCAGGAGGTTGAGAGTTTAGCAGAACGAGTGGGCGCAGAACAAGCGGGTAGTGGAAAGTCAACTGCCGAACATCTCCCGGTAGCGAAGCGGATGAGTCCGACGGCGATGTTGAACTCGCGTGCATTTGAAGAT
>JBBQII010000397.1:0-4671 GCA_038324795.1 Gemmatales bacterium | reverse complement strand
AGCGGGGTATATGATGATGAGTGCTCCGTCGGCGGGGTGGGTATAACCTGATTCTCAGCTCGAACATTGGGGTGATTGATCATGCGAAAGATTCTGACTTGCGGCATGCTCGTGGGGCTGATGGTGGCGGTGACGGGTGTTGCCAACGCGCAACGGCCGTTCCAGGGCATGGCCATGGGCGGGCCGATGCTGCTGATGAACAAGGCCGTGCAGGAAGAACTGAAGATCACCGACGACCAGCGCGAGAAGCTGGGCGAGAAGATGCGCGGCATGGTCGGCAAGTACACCGAAGTGTTCGCCAAGGCCAAGGGCGACCCGACCGAGATGGAAAAGCTGCTGAAAGTTGTGCAGGTGGCCGCCCAGAAGGAACTGGGCGACGTGCTGAAGGAAGAACAGGTCAAGCGCCTTCGGCAGATCGAACGCCAGCAGAGCGTGCCGACGACACTGACAAGTGATGAGGAAGCGATCAAGGATTTGAGCATCACCGATGAGCAGAAGGAACGGATGAAGTCGATCAGCGACGAGTCGGCCAAGGACGCCGCCGACCTGTACAAGCAGTTCAGCAAGGACAACTATCAGGAAGTCATGGAAAAGGTGAACGCCGCCCGCAAAGAGGCGAACGAGAAAGCCGTCAAGGCGCTGTCGGATGGCCAGCAGGCCAAGTGGAAGGAAATGATCGGCGACCCGTTCGACGTGAAGCTTGCCTCCCCCATGGGCATTCCGGGGTTCTTGAAGAAAGCGAAGAAGTAGGCATTCCGATTGCTGCAATGAAAGAACTTTCCACTGATGACACGGATAGCTCGGATGACACGGATAAAGGCATGATGGAAGCAATCAATTCCATGGTTCTCATCCGTGAGATCAGTGCTATCCGTGAAATCAGTGGTTATTCCTTCCCGTCGCAAATCGATACGCCGAAATGGCGCACAGCGGAGCGTTCGCCTCACCGCCGCAGCAGATCCAGCAGCAGTACCAGAAGCACCAGTCCGCCGGCGATCGCCAATGCCCACAGGGCGTGGTTGCTTGTTTGCGGTCGCGGTGCCTTTTCCTCTGCACGCTCGACGTGCTGGCCGTACTTCGCGGTCGCTTCGAATGAGACCACCGGGACAGATTCCCACCACGGGTGCGGTTGGGCGGCCAGCTCCTGTTCGAGCTGCCGCACGGCCTCGACTTCGGACATCATCGGATCGACGTCCAGCGGCAACTCCGCTTCGCCCCCGGCCCAGCGGAGCAGCATCTCGCGCACCGCGGTCCCCGAGCGGTACCTTCGGGCGGGGCTCTTCTCCATCAACTTCTCGACAATGCGGGCGAACTCGATCGGCACAGTCGGGTTCAAATCGGGGATCGGCTCGGCATATGCGGTCCGTTGCTTCTGCATCTTCGCCTTCGACGTGCCGCCGGGGAACGGCGGTTGCCCGGTCACCGCGAAGTACAGCGAACAGCCAAGAGCGTACAGGTCGGCCCGGGCGTCGACGCGTGTGGGGTCGTCGACCTGTTCGGGGGCGATGTAGTCCATGGTGCCGAGAACGTAGCCCTGCCCGCCGACGATCTGCTTGTCGGCCGGCAGTTCCTCATCCACCAGAAACGCCAGGCCCAAGTCGAGAATCTTCGCATGTCCGTTGGGCGTGACCATGATGTTGGATGGCTTCAGATCGCGATGGATCAGGCCCTTTTCATGTGCCCGGGCGATCCCCTCGGCCACCTCGGCGAACAGCCGGGCGGCCCGCTCGACCGACAGTGGCCCCTCGGCCTTCACCAGTTGGCTCAGGCTGTGCCCGCGGATGTACTCCATCGCGATGTAGTAGACGCCATCGATCTCGCCGGCCGCGAACGTGCGCGTCAGGTGCGGGTGGCTGACGATCCGGTTCATCTCGATCTCGCGCCGGAAGCGCGCCAGCGTACGCTCTTCCTCGCGCGCCCGTCGCGGCGGCAGTACCTTCAGGGCGACCAGCGCCGGCTGCAGTTCGCCCGCATTCTTGTTGCGCGCGAGGTAAACAGCCCCCATGCCCCCCCGGCCTAGCGGTGCCAGAATCTGGTACGGACCGAGCACCAGGCCCTGCCAGGTGCCGCGCAGGAGCTTGTCTGCCTGAAACTGGGTCAGTCGCTGAGTGGTAACAAGATGGTCCGCCAGCGTGCCGGCATCGATTGTGACGGCAGCGGGGAGCTGTTTCAGTTCCTCACGGCCTATCAGGCCGCTCTTGACGACGACCTGCAGAAATCGATCGACGGATGGCATCGAATCTGCAAGGGGTTTCATGTCGGGCATGCCGGCGGATGAGGTCGGGAGAGGCGAACCATCGTATCTTACGAACCGCCCGCCCGACGTAGGATGAATATACTGCCCTGAATCATCCACTGGTACCCGTTTGCCCCCCTGTGTAATCGCCCTCCGTTATCGCGGACCCCCGGAAGTACGGTTTAACATGGAGCGCACCCGGTTGCTGCTCGTTGACGATCATATGCTCCTGCGCGAAGCACTGCGGTCCTGCCTGCAAACCCAAGGCGAATTCGACGTCGTGGGTGAAGCGGGCACCGCGGCCGAGGCACTGGCGCTCGCAGGTCAACAGCAGCACGACATCCTATTGCTCGATCTCTCGCTGCCGGACCGCAGTGGCATCGGCCTGATTGCCGACCTGCGCGCCGCCGCACCTGACGCGCGGAATCTTGTAGTAACTGAGCATGGCGATGCCGCGTACCTGCGAGCCGCCTTCGCAGCAGGGGCGGCAGGTTACGTGGTAAAAACCAGCAGTTTTGCTTCACTTCTGGAGGCGATCCGAAGCGTGAAGGCCGGCGAACCCTACATTGATCCATCATTGAAAAACGATGCCGGCGAACGCGTGGCTGTCGCGTCGAACGAAGCGCCGATTGAATCGCTCAGCGACCGCGAACGCCAGGTGCTGCTCGGCCTCGCCCAGGGGCTCAAGTATCAGACAATTGCCGGCAATCTCGGCATCAGCGTCAAGACGGTCGAAACTTACCGTAGCCGGTTGACCAATAAGCTGGGCTTCCAGAGCAAGGCCGACCTTATGCGATTCGCCATCGAAACGGGCATGCTCAACGGTACCGCGAGTTAGATGATCCCGAAAAGCGGCTTGCCGCGTCGTCCCAACTCGTCGACGCGTGCCGTTACGGCGGGGTCTTCGATCAACGGCGGCGCGTGATGCGGTTTCGTGCGTGCGTCGATGATAAGTGGACCGGTGCACCCCCAGTGCTTGTCGCGCGTGAACGTCCCCACTCCGGTGATGTCGCTGGCCGGGTTGGAACGCGTGAACGCGACCCAGAGCAGGTTGTTCAGCGTCCGGGCCGTGAACTCGGGATCGTCGACGGCGATCACCAGCGGCACACCCTCGGCCAATTTCAGCCCTGCGCCGTCGGGAATGCTGTTGCCCGACCAGCGGGCGACGGCCACGCCCGGCAGCGCGATGCGTGCTTCGTTCCATCCGGTTGACCAATTCGTTTCCGCATCGAAGCTGGCCGCCAGCGCTCGCCGTCGCGGCCCCGCGGCGGCGATGATCACTTTTGAACCCTCGTTCAATCCCGTTCCAGAATAGTCGAGCGTGTCCATGGTCGTGCACGTCTGAAAGTGCAGGTCGGTCCGCCAGTCGACCCGTTCAAGCAGGTGCCGCAGGAATGCCGGGATGTCGTGGATGTCCAATGCCGGGTCGTCTTCCTTCGCCACGATCAGCAGATATTTCGCCAACGACAGTTGCCCCTGCCCCAGGATCGCGTGGGCGCACGTCAGCAGCTCGCGCGGCTTACGGCTCTTCTCGTACGGCACATAGCGCTCGCTGCCGATCGCCAGCAGCAGCGGATGCACCCCTGCCGCATCCACGGCATGAACGGCATGAACGCCCGGCACGACGGTCGGGATGATCGGCCCCGTGATCTCGTGGATGATCGCCCCGAAGGAGGTATCTTCCTGCGGCGGCCGGCCGACCACGGTGAACGGCCAGATCGCATCCTTCCGGTGATACACTTTCTCGACACGCATCAACGGGAATGGATGCGTCAGGCTGTAATAGCCGAGGTGGTCGCCGAAGGGGCCTTCCAGTTTCGTCTCGTGCGGATCGATCGACCCGCTGATGACGAAGTCAGCTTCCGCCGGCATCGGCAACGGTGTCCGCGACAACGATACGCGCCGACCGCCGAGCGCCCCGGCGAACGTCAGTTCCGGCAGCCCTTCGGGCAGCGGCATCACCGCCGACAGGATGAGTGCCGGGGGGCCGCCGACAACGATGTTCACCGGCAGCCGCTCACCCCGGCGAATGGCCGTGGCATGATGCACGCCGATGCCGCGATGGATCTGGTAGTGCAGGCCGACTTCCCGGTCGGGCGCGTAGTCGTTCCCGGAGATCTGCACGCGGTACATGCCAAGATTCGATTTGCGCCAGCCGGGCTGATCGGGGTCTTCGGTGTAAACCAGCGGCAGCGTGACAAACGCCCCGCCGTCGCGCGGCCAGCAGACGAGTTGCGGCAACTTGCTCAGCGTCGTCTCGCAGGCCATCACCGGGGCACGGCGAACATGTCGCGGCAGCGTGTGCAGCGCAGCAAACGGGGCATTCCAGTACCGCCAGGGGCGCTTGAAGAAGCTGCTCGGGTCGATCTTCAATTCCACCAGCTTGCGGACGACGGCCAGCGTGTCGCGAAACAGGTAGCGTGTTCGCTCGATCG
>JBBQII010000396.1:0-4679 GCA_038324795.1 Gemmatales bacterium | reverse complement strand
GGCTGGGATCTCGGCTTCATCCAGCCGATCCTGTCGACAGCCCGCTTCTATGGCGACGTTGCCCTGTTGCCGTTCCGATTCGCGGCTCAACCGTGCAGTCGCTTCGACACCAGCGCGGGAGAGTGCCTGCCCGGCGACCCGGTGCCGTACACGATCTACCCGCCCGGCATCAGCGTCTTTTCCTGCTGGCAATAATTGGCAAGCGGGGAGCGTCAGCTCCCTGTTTGCGTTTACGGCTTGTCCAGCCACAGCGGGTAAGGCACCCGGATCGGGCCCACGGGGTTGTCGATCCGGTGTACCCAGTACCGCCCAAACCTTGCGACGACCGGCTGGTTCCACGGGTAGACGTCTTTGGCCTGGCAGGGAAAGTCATCGGGCAGCGTCAACGGCTCGCCCGGGTTCGGCTCGTCCGGCCAATAGCTGTAGAGAAAGCCCAGCACCGCCACATCGCTGACCACGTACTTGTGCCCGCTTGCCTGCAACTCCGCCAGGATGGTTGGCCGTTTACTCTTGAACTCCAGCGACGTATTCACGTGCATGAAGCGGATGCCCGGCTTGATATTCAAGTCGAGGTACAGCGGGTGCGTCGTATCATCCCAGCAGACCAGTTCACGGTCCTTCAGGTTCAACGTCTTCAGGTACTCGCTTGTTGCAGCCAGTTCGGTCCAGTTCGGTGCGCAATGGATTCCCCGGTAGAAGCTCAGGTGATCCTTGATTGCAGGGGTGCTGCCGGTCGTCAGACAAGGCCACCAGACCTGGTACCAATCCTGATTGATCAGTTTGTGAGACGGCACCACCTGCAGAAATGTGTACGGCTTCGCGCTCTTGAAGGTTGCCAGGAATGGCAGGCGCTCGGCGATCGACGGAACATGCAGTAGCCCGCCGGCAACACACCAGCCGATCAGGATCGGGCCCACCGGCCAGCGATGCGATGCCACCACGGCAATTGCCAGGAAGATCACCGGGGCTTGCGCGTAGTGAAAGTGCTTCTGCAGGATCGATGCTTCGAACAGCCAGCCGAGATACAGTGCCGCCAGTAGTGATCGATCGATGCGCGCGGGCGGCATCTCGGGCGTGGCGCCGTAGTGCCAGATGCGGGCGCGAACGAGCGCGTAGAGTGCGAGCGGGATTGCCGCGACATGCACCAGGCTCCACGGTGCGAAGTACATCAGCACGAACGACAGGCGCAGTTCGATCTCCGCCGGCGTCCAGCGGTAGTACTCGGGGTTCCAGTTCAGCAGCACATCCCAGAGGTACGGCCAGGTGCCATCGAGGATGAGCCAGATCGCGCCGACCGCACCGACCAGCATGCCGCCGGTCAGGATGCCCAGCAGATCGCAAAGCCACTTATGCAGGCTGATGCCAGCCAACCGTCGACTGCCGGCCAGCAGCACCACGATCGCCGGCACTGCACCATGCGGCTTGATCCAGACCGCGCAGCCCCAGACCATCCCTTCAAGTACTGCCCGCCAGAAGATGCGCGACGACATGGCCGACTCCGGCCGGGCCAACTGCCTAACGCGCAGACAGAGCGCGATCACCGTTGGCAGCAGCATCCAGCCATCGCGCTGGCAGTGGACGAATTCTGTTTCAAACAGATAGAAGAACATCACTGCCGTGCCGGACCAGACACGCCCGGCGCGCGAGACCCCGCAACGCTTCAGCAGCGAGCACAGCAACAGCACGATTGTCGCAACCACGCCCAGATCGACGCCGCGTATCGCTTCGGACGACCAGCCGACGATCGGCCGAACAGCCACGTGCAGCCAGACCATGCCGGGCAAATTCGTTTCAAAGATATCGCGGTAGTGCAGTCCGCCCTGCAGAATGTTGCGGGCGCTCATGTCGTGGTAGGTCGTATCGACCCACAGCGGCATGCAGATGAACAGCGGCACGCCGACGATCAGTACACCGGCCAGCGTCAGCCAGCCGACGATTTCGAACAGAGTTTGGCGGGTCGGGTGCATCATTCCTTCGTGAAATCGGTGTCGGTATCGCGGCCGTCGATGGTCAACAGCCCTTTGAAGAAGTCGCCGTTGGTGCGATCAGTCAGCACGCGGACCGAGCCATCCGCGAACAGGAAGTTGCCACGCCCGGGGTGATTGCCGGAGTACAGTCGGCCCTTACCGAGGTAGGGGACGGATGTGTCCGCGTTGAGTGTCCGAACAGTTGCCGGCCCGCCGCGCAGCCACGGACCGAGATCAGTGGATGTCTCGCCGACAAGCAGGGTCTGTTCAAGGCCGTCACCCATACCGATCACGCTGAAGGGCGTAGGTGTGTCGTAGCGAAACGCTCCGGCCGAGTGGCCCGCGTCGTCGATCGATTTTGCCGGTGTCTCCTGCCCCAGGCCGCCGTTGCCGGGGTAGTTGGTCAAACCGAACTCGGCATTCGGAACACCCGGCCAGGCGGGGCATCGCGCGAACTTCAGCTGCATAGCAGCCAGCGCTTTGTGGGGCGGGGCATCCCATGCGAGTTTCGTGTTGACACTCGCCAACGCATCATCCAGCGCTGTGGCGGCGCGCGGGGGGCCGCCACCGTTAGGAATGCCTTGCTCGATCGCGGGAGCTACCATGACGTACCAACTCAAGCGCTGGTCGAACGACATATCGCCGTTCACGATCGTCCCGGGTGGGACGCGATCGCGCGCCTTCTCCGGAACCGTCGCGCCCGGCTCGACCGCGTGCAGCATACCGAAGCCGATGCGGCGCAGGTTGTCCTGGCAGCGGCGGAACTCCGCTTCGGCGCGGGCACGCATGACGGCCGGCAGCGCGATGCCCAGCAGGGCCAGCAGTGTCAACAGTACCAGGATGACGACAATGATCCGGCCCAAGTGCCTTCTCCGAAATCAGATCGGCCTCGCACGAATAACTCCCTCGTCTTATGATAACGAACGCGTGAAGGTTGGCGTCATGCCGAGGTGAAAACTCATGGATCATCGAGTGCCGGTTCGCGAACGGATTGTCGCTGTACTCCTGACGGGAGGGCTGGCCATGTTTCTTTATTCCGGCTGTCAGTCGCCTGATGAAAGCGCGGGGGAGAAGTTCGCCAACGACCGCGACCGCAATCCCGCCAAAGAAGACGGCGATAAGAAAGAGCGAAAAGGGGTCCAGTTCGCGGAGGATCGCGCCTTGCCGGACGTCAAGCCGATTCCGTTCGACGGCAAGCGGGCGATGCAGTACCTGACGCAACTCTGCGATCTGGGGCCGCGCCTGAGTGCCAGTCCTGCCATGCGCAAACAGCAGGAACTGTTGAAGGTTCATTTCGAGAAGCTGGGAGCCACCGTCACGCTGCAGAAGTTCGAGGGGACGCAGCCGAGCCAGAAGGGGCCGATCCCGATGGCGAACATGATCATCACCTGGAATCCGGACGCGAAACGCCGGGTGCTCTTCGCCGGACACTACGATACTCGGCCGATTGCCGATCAGGAATTGCGCGAACGCGACTGGTACAAGCCCTTTATCAGTGCCAACGATGGTACATCGACAGTAGCATTCATGATGGAACTGGCCCATCACATGAAGGATCTGCCGCGCAACATCGGGCTGGACTTCATCATCTTCGATGGCGAAGAGTACATCTTCGACAAGATGCGTGACAAATTCTTCCTGGGCTCGGACTACTTCGCGAAGCAGTACGCCAAGGAGAAGCGCAACCACGACTACATCGCCGGCGTGCTGCTAGACCTGTTTGCCGGGAAGAATGCCCAGTTCCCGATCGAGGTGAATTCGCGTTTTCTGGCCGGTCCGGTCCTGGAATCGGTCTGGATGGAAGCCGAACGGCAGGGGGTCAAGTCGTTCATCTGGAAACAGGGGCCCGAAGTGCAGGACGATCACCTCGCGCTCAACCGGGTGCGCATCCCGACGATCAACATCATCGACTTCGAGTACGCCCACTGGCACAAGTTGACCGACCTGCCCGAGAACTGCTCCGGCGACACGATGGTCGATGTCGCCAAGGTGTTGACGGCGTGGGTGCAGCGGCTGAAGTGAATTACGCCGCGTATGCCATCGGCAACTTCAGCGTAAACGTGCTGCCCTTGCCAACCACGCTTTCGACGCGGATACGGCCGTGGTGCTGCTCGATGATCTGCCGGCAGACGCTCAGCCCCAGGCCGGTGCCGCCGTGGCCGTGTTCGTCGGGGTTTTTGGTGGTGTAGAACGGCTCGAAGATCTTCCTCAGTTGTTCGGGCGCGATGCCGACGCCGCTGTCGACGATGCGGATCTCGACCATGTCTCCGTCGTCGCTTTCACGCACATCCAATCGCAGCCGGCCGCCGTTGGGCATCGCCTGGCGGGCGTTGATCACCAGGTTCAGCAAAATCTGTTCGATCTGCCCGACCACGACAGTCGCCACCGGCCGACCGTGGAAGCGTTTGTCAATCTGGATGCGGTGCTTGCTCAGGTCCTTTTCGGTCAGCAGGAGCACTTCCTCGACGAGTTTGACGACGTCGGCCGGTTCACGCAAACTGGACTGGTTGCGGGCGAAACCGAGCATGCTGTTGACGATCGTCGCTGCCCGTTGGCCGCTCTTGAGGATCTTTTCAAACGCCTGCTTCTGGGCCGGCTCGATGTTGCCGCGCATGCCCAGCTTGGCGTAGTTGATGATCGTGGTCAGGATATTGTTGAACTCATGGGCGACGCTCGATGCCAGCGTGCCGACACTGCTGAGCCGTTGCGCCT
>JBBQII010000395.1:0-4683 GCA_038324795.1 Gemmatales bacterium | reverse complement strand
TATATCTACAACAAGTACGGCCGCGACCGGGCTGGCATGACCGCTGAAATCATCAGTTATCGCCAGCGTTCCGCCATCCGCGATGTCGGCAAGGCGCTGGGGTTGTCGCTCGACTGCGTTGATCGGCTGGCGAAGACGATGGACCACCACCCCGCGCGCGATGAACATCTGGTGGCCAAACGATTGTGTGAGGCTGGCGTCGATCCGCACAGCCGGGTCATCCGCCAGTTACTGTGGCTGGTCAGCCAACTGCTGGGTTTTCCGCGGCATCTGTCGCAGCACGTCGGCGGCATGGTGATGACCAACGGTCCGCTATGCGAACTGGTGCCGATCGAGAATGCCGCCATGGCCGATCGCACCGTCATTCAGTGGGACAAGAACGACCTCGATTCTCTGGGCATCCTCAAAGTCGATTGCCTGGCGCTGGGAATGCTGACGGCAATCCGCAAGGCGTTCGATCTGATCGCCGCTTGCAGTGACATGGCGACGCCGCAAGCGGCGGAGAAGCTGACGCTCGCCAGAGTTCCCGCCGAGGATCCTGTCGTCTATGACATGATCTGCCGGGCCGACACGATCGGTGTGTTCCAGATTGAAAGCCGGGCGCAGATGAGCATGCTGCCGCGGTTACGACCGCGACGCTTCTACGATCTGGTGATTGAAGTGGCGATTGTCCGGCCGGGGCCGATCCAGGGGAAGATGGTGCACCCGTACCTGCGGCGGCGGCAGGGGCTTGAAGCGGTCGAATACCCGAACGAAGCGATCCGCGGCGTACTCGAGAAAACGCTGGGCGTGCCGATCTTCCAGGAACAGGCGATGCGGCTGGCCGTGGTGGCTGCCGGGTTCACGCCGGGCGAGGCCGATCAACTTCGCCGGGCGATGGGAGCGTGGCGCAAGCAGGGGATCATTGAAAAGTTCCGCGACAAGCTGATCGCCGGGATGCTGGAGCGCGGCTACGAAGGCGGGTTCGCCCAGCGCGTCTACCAGCAGATCTGCGGTTTCGGCGAGTACGGGTTCCCCGAATCGCACTCAGCCTCGTTCGCGCTGTTGGTGTATGTGTCGTGCTGGTTGAAGTGCCATCAACCGGCCGCGTTCTGCGCCGCGATCATCAACAGTCAGCCGATGGGCTTCTACGCCCCGGCCCAACTGGTGGCCGACGCCCGCAAGCACGGCGTCGAGGTTCGCCCCATCGACATCAACGCCAGCCAGTGGGACTGCACGCTCGAAGTCGGCGCGAACGGCCCTGCCATGCGTTTGGGCTTCCGGCTGGTACGCGGCCTGTCCGAGAAGCATGTGCAACGGCTGATGGAAGCACGCGAGGCCGGACCGTTCAGTGCCTTCGCCGAATTCGTAAGGCGCACGGGGTTGCGCGCCCCCGCCCTCAAGCGGTTGGCGCTGGCCGATGCGTTCGGCTCGATTGCGATCGATCGCCGGTCGGCCCACTGGAAGGCGTTGCCCGAGCGCGGACCGTTGACATTGTTTGACGAGATCGACGTCGAGGAAGCCCCGGCCCCGCTGCCGGGCATCGCCCCCCTGGATGAAGTACTGGCTGACTACAACACTGCGGGACTGACGCTCCGGCAACACCCGATCAGCTTCCTGCGGCCGATGCTCGACGAGTTGCGCATCACGCAGGCCGCACGTCTGCCGCAGTTGAAGACCGATACGCGCATCAAGGTGTCAGGCCTGGTGCTGCTGCGACAACGACCGAGTACCGCGAACGGCATCACGTTTGTGACGCTGGAAGACGAAACAGGCATGGTGAACCTGATTGTGAAACGCCAGGTGTGGGAGCAGCACCGGCAGGTGGCCCGAAGCGCCGTCGCACTGATCGCGCACGGGCGACTGCAAATTGAAGGAGAGATCATCCATGTGCTGGTTTCCCGCATGGAAGATCTCTCGACGAGATTGGGCGATTTGAGTCAGGCATCAAGGGATTTTCGGTGAGGAACCTACTTCATCAACTTCGGTCCCGGCAAGGGCCCCGGAGGCGGGGCGATACCGCTCATGCCGATGCGGAAGTCGATGAGGCCATCGGTCTTCAGGCCCAGGTCACTGCCTTTCAGGGTAAGGTAGGCGCTCAGGCGCACACTTTCAGTCGATGGCGAGACGTTCCCCGGGCCTTTATAGATGCCGGTTGTCTTGCCGTAGTTGATGGTCAACTTCGGCGTGACATCGATCTTGCGGCCGCCGATCTCCAGCGTGCCTTTCGCCATGCAGTATTCCACTACCTTCACGCCCTGCTTGCCCTTCGCGTCGGTCGTCGGTATCTCGGCCTTGGTCATGTCGCCCAGCGAAGTGATCGACAGTTTTGCGGTGGGCGTTGCTCCATCAATGTAAAATGCACCCAGCACTTTGCCGCTCTGGTCACCCGCCATCTGAATCGCTTTGTTGCATTCGACGGTAAAGGTTCCCTGCAGTTTGCCGTCCTTGAATGTCAGCGTCCCTTCGACCGGTTTGCCGATCAGAAAGCTCGGCCACTTCACGTTGTTCTGATCGCGGAACTCGGCGTCGGCGGTTATCCATTTGGGAACATCCGGCTTGAAGATGTAGCTGGTACCGTTCTCGGGCAGCGTCACTTTGCCCTTCGACGCCTGCGCGCCGCGTTCAAAGCTGCCGATGGTCGGACCGGGCTTCGGCTTCTCCAATGCGGCCACATCGCTGGGCGGCGCACTCTTCGAAAGGTCGAGCATCAACACATATCCATCTGTCGTGCCGCCACCGAAGGTACTCTGGCCAGCGTTGACGGTCGGTGTCGGCACCATGCGGTCGCCGTCCTTGCTTTCTTTGGTTGCGCCGCAGAGGAACAGGGCACGCTCTTTGCCATCGACCTTGCCGGTGAAGATGCCCCACCCGGCCTTGTCGTACGACACTTCCGTCGCCCCTGCTCCAGGCACGATCGAGCAGAAGCGCACGCCGGACAGGTCAGGGTTGTAAATGGCGACATAGTCCCCCGTCGGCGCGACATCGCTGAGCTTGTTCTTCGATTGCCACAGCCCCATGGCGGCCCGGCCCACGGCCAGCACGCTGCCGTTCGCGGATTGGGTCATGTTGTCGATCCAGACGCTGTTCGGCTTGTTCGGCCCGGTGAACGCCAACCAGATCGTCCAGCCGATCACTTTGTATGTCTTCGGTTCAATACGAACGATGTACGCGCAACTGAGCACCCCGGCCCCGGCCGCGTTGATCCCCAGGCCCTTGTGGTGCACTGGTTCACGGACATCGAGCGGTTGGCGCGTCATCACGCTGTTGCCGCCGTCCGACCAGGCGTAAAGGAGGATGTTGCCCTGCGCATCGTGGGTAACAAAACGCACGGCGGTATCCGAAACCAAACGGCTGTTGTCGAGGCCGACGAACGGGCCGCCCCAGTCGTAAAGCTGGTGCCGCAGTTTGCCGTCCGGCTCGCGCATGTTGAGCGTCGGGCAGCGCCATGGTTCACGGCCGGTGGGCGAATGATGCTCGCCGCCTTCGACGATTGAGCCATCGACCGGGCTGATCGACGCGGTCTTGCGCACGCCGCCGGGGATGACGACCGTCTTGAGCAGTTTGCCGGCGGTATCGTACGTTCGAGCGTCCTGCCCGCCGAAGCGGTTCGAGCCATCCGCATTGACGGCCACCGTCGGGGCATCCGACTTGCCCTTCAGATGTTTGACCCACTCGACCTTGCTGCCGTCTTTGCCGAGCTTCGCCAGGAAGACGTGATCGCATTGACCCTCTTTGCGAATTGCTTCGGGGGCGGGCTGTTCTTCGCTGACTGTGCCGCCGATGCTGGCGATCGTGTCACCCGCCTTGCCGGCGATGTAGATTGAACCATCCGCCGCCACTGCCGCAGAGGTAATCGCACCGGCCGTCCACGGCAGGCGGTGGGCCGAGATGATCTTCTTCAAGTCGGGAGTCGTGCGGATGACAAATCCCGTAACGCCATCGTGCCGCCACGATGTCTTTTCAAACAACGGGTTGCCGGCCTTGTCCAATCGCGGTTTGTTGCCGGCCATTTGCGGCACCGGCTTCGGCTCAGCGGGGGGCGCGTTGTCCTTACCGATCACGCCGACAGGAACCGGCAGATCGAAGACAGGTCCAATGACGTTGCCGACCAGCACAATCGTACCGTCTGGCTGAAAGCCGCCGCCTGTCAGCCATTCGTTGCCCTTGCCGCCGATGAACGTCGCGGCCAGTACATCCGCCTGGTCGGGCGTTTCCTTCCAGAACCTGGCTTCGAACTTGGCTTCCTGAGCGGAGATCGAAGCCGTCGTGATCAGGCAGATGAGCAATGCAATCCTGCGGTAATGCATGATGAATCCTGTAAATTGGCTGGAATCTCACATCGACGGCTCGACGTGTACAACCTTAGGCATGCGAACTGAATGAATTGGCTCGGAAAATAGAAGAAACTATTCGCCCTTGAAGTGCCGGACGATGGGCGCGATCACCTCGAAGATGTACAAGGACGCGCCGACATGCGTCGCGTCGAGCCAGATGATCTTCGGTTTGCCGGTGGCTTCCCACAGCATCTTCGAAGCGATCGGCGGAACGATGTCGTCGCGGCTGGCGGCAATCATCAGCATCTGCCGCTTCTTCAACAGGTCGGCATACGTGATCGGATCGACCGGGGCAATCATCTTCCGCAGGCGATCTTTCGTGAGCCCCAGTGTCTCGGCCAGGCCGACGTAAGGCTTCGCCTTGGGA
>JBBQII010000394.1:0-4687 GCA_038324795.1 Gemmatales bacterium | reverse complement strand
GAATCCGCAGAGTTGCAAGCGTGGCGCTCAACACGAACTGACCGTCCGGACTCCAGCGAGCGTCCACGATGTCGGTTCCGGCAATGAAGGCGAGCTGTTGTTTGCCGTCGTTGGCATCCACGATCTGCACTGGTGTCGTCCTTCCTCGCACTGTGCCGATGGCCGCATACGTCAACAGGCGAGCTCCGTCCGTGCCGCCGGCGGCCAGCACACTTCCCAGGTTGGGAAACTCGCGGATCGATACCCCGGTTTCAAGGTCAAGCAATCGCGGTGTCAGCATGCCCGAGAGAATCACTTGCTGCTCATTCGGTCCACGGGTTGCACTCATCACATAGCCCGGGACTTTGTGATCCGCCGGTTGTTTGCCGCTGCGCGTGTTCCAGATCTTTACCGCGCTGAACTCTCCGTCGAGTTTCTGCTCGAGATTCGCCTCGAACTCAACAGTGACGATCTTCGATCCATCATTGTTCCACAGCAAACCGTTAAGCGTCCCGACGAGTTCCAGGAGATGTTCCCGTTTGCCGTTCGACGTATCGAAGACATGCACGCCGCCCTTGTACACGACGCAGGCAAGTTTACCCACATCGGGGCTCCATGCGACCCTTGCGATTTCACCATCGAATTCGGAAAGAACCATCAGCGGTTGCAGCGTACCGGCATTTGTGATTCGTACCTTGCCATCGGTTGACCCCGTGGCGATGCGCGATCCGTCTGGTGACTACTCCGCCGACTGAACACTCTCCTTGTGCGGCTTGAACCGTGCCAGTTCCCGGCCGGTGCGTGTCTCCCAGATGATCACGGTGCCATCGTGCCCACCCGCCAGGAACCGGCTGCCATCCGGATGCCACGCGATGCAACTGACGGGCGCGGTGGGGATCGAGTAGAGCCCGCCTTCGAACTTCCGCTTGAGGAATCGCCAGACGATGCATCGGTTGCCGCTATCGATCTGGTCGAGTATGTTCTGGGCCAGGTCAATCTGATTGCGGTCGAACGCCGTCCGGGCTTCACGCAACCGCGACAGATCTAGCAGTCGCCGGGATTCCTTTAGTTGCTTCTTCGTTTCCCCGGTTTCGCGGTCGGCCCGGGCAGCTTCGCGTGTCGCCAGTTCCGCTTTCTCCGTCGCGTTCTTCTCCTGCTCGCTGGCGCGCACGTAGTTCACGTATCAGTCGCGTTGCGCATTTAGGGTTCGGACCAGTGATAATAGTGGGCATTTCAATCGATCCTGAACTGGCGGAACCAACTTTTCTCCCTCTCCCCTGCTTCGGGGGAGAACGCCGGGGTAAGGGGGCTGGCCCAGTATGCAAGCGCCAACCCCCGCACCCTGACCCTCTCCTCCGAAGCGGGGGAGAGGGAATACGAAACCTGAAGTCTATTGCGCGTTAACCGTCAGCAATCCCCCTGTCGCCGCACGAAAGTCGACTCCCATGGCCGCCAGGGCGATGCATGCGCAGGCCTCGGCATCCGAGTCGGCCTGATGGTGGATAAGCGGGATCTTCAAATGGGTGCAGACGTTCGACAGCTTGGTCGGGTACAGGCCCCAGGCTTCGCGAGCCATCTGCACGGTACACTTGAACGGAACAACGGGCGGCTTGATCCCGGCGCCGGTGCAGCAGGCGTTCAGCACTGCTTTGTCGAACCCCGCGTTGTGCGCGACCATATACGGCACGCCGATGAGCTGTTCCTCGAACGCGGGCCAGAGTTGCGCGAATGTCGGGGAGTTTTTCACATCGTTCCAACTGATGCCGTGCAGGTAGGTGAAGTGGAACAGCTTCCGGGGCGGTTGAATGAGCCGATACCAGCGATCGGTAATCTGCCCGTCGACAACGCGGATGATGGCGACCGAGCAGGCGCTGTCGCGCCCGTAGTCGGCCGTCTCGAAATCGATCGCGGAAAACGTGGGACCCATCGCGCCCTCCTGACGAATCATGACGCTGCCACCCGCACGGCCCGGTACACCTCGGCCAACGGAACCTGTCGTTCGCGTGCTACCCTTGCGCAATCTTCGTACTCCGGCGACAGGATTGCAACCCCCTGCCGCCAGCCTCGCTTGGCTTTCACCGTTCCCCACGGCGTGGCGAGTTCGACCACTTCACGCTGCAGGATGCTGCGCTGGCAACTGCTCCGCCGGATGCCGAAGGTGCCCGTCTCGCTGAAGATGATCGACTCAAACACGTCAACATCCGCGGGCCTGGCGATCACGGTCAGCAGCATCCCGGGCCGCTGTTTCTTCATCTGGATCGGCAGAGTGAACACATCGAGTGCCCCGGCCGCGAACAGTTGCTCGATGCAGTAGCCGACGATCTCCGGCGCGGCATCGTCGATGTTGGTTTCGAGAACGGTCACGGTGTCGGTCGGCACTTTTCCCGCGGTGCCGACCAGCAGCCGCAGCACGTTCGGCTGTTCCCAGAAGTCCCGCGTGCCGGCCCCGATGCCGATGGCTTCGATCGTCATGGCCGGTTGATCGGTCCACTCGCTGACGACGCTGGTCAGAATCGCGGCACCGGTCGGCGTCACCAGTTCCGCTTTCACGGCGGCAGTTGCCAGCGGCACGCCCTTGAGCAGTTCGGCCGTGGCCGGGGCCGGGATCGGCATGATGCCATGCGCGCACTTGACCGTGCCTGAGCCGGGCGGTACAGAGCGCGATGTGAAGCGCGTGGCCCCGAGCAGGTCGAGGCCGATGGCCGAGCCGATGATGTCCGCGATGCTGTCGAGCGCACCGACTTCGTGAAAGTGAACTTTCTCGATCGGGTGCCCGTGAACGGTGGCTTCCGCCTGGGCCAGCCTTCGAAAGATCGCCGATGCGCGTTCGCGTTGCGGCGTCGTGAGGTCGCCACTGGCGATGATCTCTTCGACATCCGGCAGGTAGCGATGCGTTTCCTCTTCCGGCGCGATGATCTCGACGCGCGTCGCGGTGAAGCCGTTGCGCTTGACGCGTTCGACGTTCATCGTGATTGGCAGCTTCAGTGAATCGAGCCCGGCGCGGATGGCATCGGCGGGGACGCCGGCGTCGATCAGGGCGGCGAGCGTCATGTCGCCACTGATGCCGCTGAAGCAGTCGAAATGGGCAACGCGTTCAAGTGACCCGTTCATGCGGTCAGTTTATGGATGAATGGAGAACTGGAGGCAACGGAAATGAAGCCCGCCCGGAAATGCTGCCGGCAGGAAGGCGATCGCCCCGACGTGAGGTGAGAGGCGTCGAGGCGGATTCAGACACGGATGGAAGCATCAGGGGTGACAATGACGGCAGGCGTCGGAGCCGGCTGGCCGTGAATCGCTTCCCAGACTTCCTGGCGATGAACCGCAACGTCTTTCGGCGCGACGATCCCCAAGCGAACCTTGTCGCCGCGGATCTCGACCACCGTGATCGTGATGTCACTGTTGATCACGATGCTCTCGTTTTTTTTTCTGGACAGGACAAGCATCGCTGTGTATCCTTCTCCGGGACTGAAGGTGCCGTACTCGCAATGTTCCACAACAGGTACTTTCAGCCCGTACCAGTCACTGTTGCGACCGATCCCACACGCATCATAAGCATGCGGCTTGGCGATTGTGTAGCCATCCTGCCCGTCCCACACCGATCCTTCATCGCGTGCGCCGGCATCATTGCCCGGACAATCGGCACAGCCTCGCCATCCACCCTAACTGCCGATATTGTACGCGTCAAGGACTTGCGTCAAAAATAGCCCATCTTCAATCAAAGTTCGCCTACACGTGCTATAATCCGAACCGCTGCACGGGCAACGACTTATGACTTCATATCTTGATGTGAGTCGCTTGCGGCGACGCCGGTCGGACACGTGGGGACAAGTTCTTACACGGTCCAGACGCTTACCGATCCCTCGGCTCCGCCCACCGCCAGCCGGCCATCGGCGGGTGCCCAGCTCAAAACGGAAATTCCCTCGCTGAGGTCGGCCTTTCCGAGTGTTTTCCGTGAACCGCCAGGCAGTGTCAGGTTCAAAATGCCCTCGTCGCACCCCGATGCCAGCAGCGGACCGCGGTTCTGGAACGCCAGCGAACTGATCGCCCCCGCGTGATCGCCGAGCGTCAACGGCGCGCTTCCGGCGGGGCCCTTGCCGGTGCAGTTCCAGGTCGTGATGACGTCGCTGCCCCCCGTGGCCAGGTAGCTGCTCGACGCATCCCACGCCAGTTGCGCGACCTTCTGCGGATAGCCGGTCATCTCGAGATCTTTACCGGTCTTCGTCGTCCAGAAGTGAACCGAACTGTCTTGCGCGCCGCCGGCGATGTACTTCAGGTCCGGGCTCCACGCCAGCGCGACGATTGACCCTTTCCACTCGAACTGATTGACCGACGCTTCGGCATCCGGCCGCCAGAAGGTCACGCCGCCGTAGCCGGCCGACACGAACCCCCGGCCTTTGCTCGACCACTGCACCGCGGCAATCGTTGCGGACTGATCGGGATAGCTGCGTTGAAGTTCGCCGTCAGCGCTCCACAGCTTGAGTTTCCGGCCCGCGGCTGTCACCAGCGACGTGCCTTTCGGGTGCCAGGCGAGGCGCTCCACCCATGCGGCCCCGGCGTCGAGTGCCACTACTTCCCGACCCGCTTCCCACAGGCGTGCCTTGCCATCCTGTCCGGCGCTGGCGAGGCGCTTGCCGCCCGGTTGCCAGGCGATGGCCGTGGTGCCGAAGCCATGGCCGGACAGCGTATGCGCGACGGTTCCGGTAGCGAC
>JBBQII010000393.1:0-4693 GCA_038324795.1 Gemmatales bacterium | reverse complement strand
TCATGACGTTCGTCCCGCAATTCGTGCTCGGCTACATGGGCATGCCGCGCCGCTACCACCAGTACCCGCCCGAATGGCAGGTACTCAACGTGCTGTCGTCGGCCGGGTCGACCGTGCTCGCGCTCGGCTACCTGTTCCCGTTCACGTACCTGATTCACTCGATTTTCGCAGGCAAGCCGGCGGGCAGCAATCCGTGGGGTGCCACCGGCATCGAATGGACCGATACGACTTCGCCCCCGGTCACCCACAACTTCGAGAAGTTGCCGGTTGTAACCGAGATGCCCTACGAGTATTCGTTGCCGACCGCCCCCAAGCCCACGTTCAGCTACGATCTGCCGACCGGCGATGTCGCGAAAGAGGAGCACACGCATGTCCACTGACAGTTCGGGGGTGCTCTGTCACCACTTCGACAATATCCAGCAGCAGCAGTCGGCCGCCCGGATGGGCATGTGGCTGTTCCTCGTCACCGAAGTCCTGTTCTTCGGCGGTGCGTTCGTCGCGTATACCGCGTACCGCATCTGGTATCCCGAAGCGTTTCTGGCGGGAAGCAGCAAGTTGATCCTCGGCTTCGCGGCAATCAACTCGGTACTGCTGCTGACCAGTTCGCTGACGATCACGTTCGGCATTCATGCCGCTCACCGCGGCGATGAGAAGATGCTGAAACGGTTCCTGCTGGTCACCATCCTGCTGGCGCTGGTGTTCCTCGGCATCAAGGCCAAGGAATACTACATCGACTTCCAGGAACACCTGATCCCGGGGACGCTGTTCATTACGCCTGTGCACGAAGGGCATCCGAGCCCCGCGGAAGAATTTGAAGCAATGGGCGTCAACCCCGGGCATGTGCAGTTGTTCTTCATGTTCTACTACTGCATGACCGGCATCCACGTGCTGCATATGATCGTCGGCGTCGGCCTCATCGGTTGGCTGTACTTCCTGGCGACGCGCGGCTACTTCAAGCACAAGGAACGGTTCGTCTACGTGGAAGTGACGAGCCTCTACTGGCACTTCGTCGACATGATGTGGTTCTTCCTGGTCGCCATCCTGTATGCCGCGGGACCGCACAAGAGCCTCTTCTAAGCGACAACGGGCAACTGGAAACAACACGGGGCGCAGACGTGACCCCGCTCGCCGATGTGAGGGGAATGAACATGCATAACGAAGACGCCGGTGCCGGTCCCGAGCCGAGCAATGCCTCGTACTTCCTGATCTACGGTTTGATCCTCGCGTTGATCGGTGCACAGGTACTTGTATCGATGAACTCCGCCAGCATCGGCGGGGCAGCCATCTACCTGAACCTGCTGATCGCCGGGGCGCAGGCCTGCCTGCTGGCCTACTTCTTCATGCACCTGAAGGGTGCCGATAACCTGACCTGGCTCATCGCCGGGGCCGGGCTGTTCTGGATCGCGATCATGTTCATTCTGATGTTGAACGACTACCTGACGCGGCAGATCGCGGCGTATTGATGCTTCGGTTAGCCGCGATACCGCTCAACAATAGTGGAAGAATTTAACCACGGATGACACAGACAACACGGATAAGACCCGAGAAGCGCCTGTTCAGCTTCGTGTATCGAGTTTGATCCATCCGGCTTTATCCGTGTTCTCCGTGACATCAGTGGTCAAAATGAACAGCTGCATGCCTGCCTTTAACTTAGTATGAATGGCATCGCTCAAATTTGAGCGGCATTGAGGTTAGCCGCGACGCGGCTAACCGATTTTGCGTTCATGTCTGTACAATAATCTCATGCGTTTCTCCCCCCTCCTTCTGCTGCTGTTCGGCTGCGGCACGCCGCCGTACCCGGCGACGTTGACCTATCCCCCGCGAAGTGATCTGCTCGTACTGCAACTTCCCACAACGCCCCCCGCAGGGCCTCCGCCGGCCGGGAAGCTCGATGAGTGGATCGGCAGCCTGCGTGCGCAGGGCGGCACCACGTTGAACCCGGCTGAGGTGCCTGCGGAGGCTGCCGCCAGGTTGCAGGCGATTCTGCTGGAACGCTTCGGCACACCGGCTGAGCCACGCCTGAACGCAACGGGCGCCGGGGCCGTGATCGTCGCCAAGCTGAGCTTACAGCCCGACGTGCTGGCGGCCGGCAGCGTGCTGTACCGCAAGCACTGCCTGCAGTGCCATGGATTGACGGGCGATGGCCGGGGGCCAACCGGGCAGTGGGTGCAGCCCGCCCCGCGTGACTTTCGGCAGGGGATCTACAAGTTCGTTTCATCGGCGGGTACCGGATCTCGCAAGCCATCGCGAGAAGATATGCACCGCAGTTTGGTGCTCGGGGTCGAACGCACGTCGATGCCCGCGTTCGCGATGCTCGGGCCCGAGGATCGCAATCGGCTGATCTCTTACACGATTCACCTGTCGCTGCGCGGCGAGGTGGAATTCCGCATGCTCAAGGAACTGCTGTCCGCCGATGGCGACATCGACGACGACTGGAACGCGGAGGCCGATCGCATCCTGCTGCGGTCGCTGCACGACTGGCAATCGGCCGAGCGCGATACGATCGAACCGTCGACACATCCGACACCTGAAACACTGGAAGGACGCATCACGCCGGAGCATCTCGAATCGGTACGGCGCGGGCACGAACTGTTTCGCGGCGAAGCGATCAACTGCATCGGCTGCCATGCTGACTACGGGCGTCAGCCGCGCTGGCTCTACGACGCCTGGGGCGGCAGCGTGCGCGCGAGCGACCTGAGCGAAGGCGTCTTCCGGGGCGGCAAGCAACCGATTGAAGTATTCCAGCGTATCCGCGGCGGCGTCGGCCCCTCGGGCATGCCCGGCGCAGCCACGCTGAGCGACGAACAAGTGTGGGATCTGGTGCACTTCATGCTGGCGCTGCCGGTGCCGAGCATGCTGCCGGCTGACGTGCGCGCGGACGTGTATCCGAACAGAGCCCGGTAGTCGGAGTCGCCCGCGAACAGAGAGAACCATCATGCCAACGATCGCGGTCATCGGGGCCAATGCGGATCGATCGAGGTTCAGCAATCGCTGTGTGCGGGCTTACCTGCAACAGGGATGGACCGTTTACCCGGTGCATCCGCGCGAGGAAGTCGTCGAGGGATTGCCGGTGTACAAGTCGATCGCGGACGTGCCCGAGGGGCATATCGACCGTGTCAGCGTGTATCTGTCGGCCGTGTTCGGGTTGAAGGTGTTGCCGGAGTTTGCCGCACGCGGCGACATCGGCGAAGTGATGCTGAACCCGGGGGCCGATGATGACATCGTGGTGACGCGGGCACGGGAACTGGGGCTGAACGTCGTCACGGGCTGTGCCCTGATCGCGCTCGGGGCGCATTGAACGACATCATTGTTCGTCGCGGTTGATGCCGTACTTTTTGATCTTCGCGTGCAACGTATCTCGCGACAGACCGATGACGTTGGCGGCCTGACTGATGTTGCCGTTGGTCTGCTTGATTGCTTTCTCGACGGCCCAGCGTTCGATGTCGTCCCAGTTCAGGCTGGGCGGGGCGTCGATGGCCGGGGCCGGCGACAGCATCCGCTTCATGAATTCGACGTCCACGGTGTCAGTGTCGCTCATCGCCACGGTGCTTTCCAACAGCGCCCGCAGTTGGCGGATGTTGCCCGGCCAGCCGTATTCCTGAAGCATTTTCAGCGCGGCGGGGCTCAGGTGCACAGTCCGCCGACATTCGATGGCCAGTTTGTCGAGGAAGTACTGCACCAGGTACGGGATGTCCTCGGGCCGATCGCGCAGCGACGGGACGGGGATCTCGATCACCTTGAGCCGGTAGTAAAGGTCCTGCCGGAATCGCCCGTTCTTCACTTCCGTTTCGAGGTTGCGGTTGGTGGCCGCCAGGATGCGCACGTCGGCCTTCACATCCGCCGTCGCGCCGATCGGGCGGAACGCTTTGCCATCGATGACACGCAACAGCTTCGCCTGGCAATCGGCCGACAACTCGCCCACTTCATCAAGGAACAGAGTTCCTTCGTCCGCCTGCTGGAACAGGCCGGGGTGATCGCGCTCGGCACCGGAGAAGGCACCGCGGCGGTAGCCGAACAGTTCCGCTTCCATCAGCGAGGAGGGAATGGCAGCACAGTTGACGACGACGAAGGGTCCGCCGTTGCGGGCGCTGCGGCGATGCAGTGCCAGGGCCACCAGTTCCTTGCCGGCACCGCTTTCGCCCTGAACCAGCACAGTGAATTGCTGGGCGGCGGCCCGAGTGATCTTGCCGCGCAGGCTGACCATGGCCGGGCTGTCGCCCAGCAAGTCCTCAGTCGTCGAGACATGCGCCTTCAGCCGGGTGTTTTCCGCTTCCAGCTTGCGGCGTTCCTTCAACACATGCAGCCCATGCGCGAGATAGCCGGCCAACGCTTCGCAGAACCGCACATCGCGGTCGGAGAAGTAGCTGCTGGTCTTGTAAACGTGCAGCGCCCCCAGCGGTTCGCCGGCGGTACGCAGCGGCAGGCAGAGCGCGTCGTGGAACGGCGTCAGGCTTTCGCTGGCCGGGCGAGTCGGGGCGGAGTCGCCACTGAGCCAGACCGGTTTGCCTTCACGCTGGATGCGCCGCGTCAGAAGCCGGCTCAGGTGCACGTCGACCTGCGCGGTTTCGGGCAGCACCATCTTCGGCAACGGATCGGTCGGGTCGAGGCTCAAGTAGCCGATCAGGCATGCGGCCGTCTGCTGCTGGATTGTGAGCAGGCCCTGTCGGACCAGTTCATGCGGATCCTGGCATTC
>JBBQII010000392.1:0-4695 GCA_038324795.1 Gemmatales bacterium | reverse complement strand
CACCGCGCGAAGAGACTGTCGAGTGGCCCGGCATCGCGATGGCGCCGATCAACATCCCGGCTCCGGTTCCCGCACCGATTCGCCAACAGCCGGTCGCGCCTGCGGCACGGACATACGTGACTGCCGTCGTTCCACCCGCTTCGCCGGAAATGGTGGCGGTCCCGGTCGCTGTTGAACCGGTCATTCATGTTGAACTGGACGATTCGCCCGCACTGTCGGCGTGGCTGGTGCCCGCACTGGCCGCCATCTGGGCAGGCGGTGCGTTGTTCGTGCTGTTGCTGGCGTTCATCCGCGCCCGCCGATTTGAACGGGCGTTGCGGCAGTCGCTGCCGGTGCCGGTTGATCTTGAACGACAGGTTGTTGAACTGGCGCAACGCATCGGGTTGTCCCATGTGCCGGGCGTATTGCTCGTGCCTGGACGGGTGCCGCCGTTGATCTGGCAGCCGGGGCTGCGGTTGTCGCGGGCACGGCTGGTGTTTCCGGTTGAACTGTACTGGAAGCTCGACGCAGGGCAGCGTGAAGCGTTGATTGCCCATGAACTGGCGCACCTGGCAAGACGCGACCCGTGGGTGCGCTGGATTGAACTGGCTGCCGTGGCAGCATACTGGTGGTTCCCGGTGCTGGCGTTTATCCGGCATCGGTTGCGTGCGAGTGAAGAAGAATGCTGCGATACATGGGTGGTGGCCCGGCTCGGCGAACGCCGGGCCTATGCGACCGCTCTGCTGGAGACGGTGGAATTTCTTGACGGGCCGGACGTCCCGGCCGCGCCGGCGCTTGCCAGTGGAGCAAGCCCGGTACACGACCTTCACAGGAGACTGACCATGATTATGCAGGGTTCGATGCGGGCGAAACTGACGCGTTGGAGTGCCGGGGCGTTGCTGGGGCTGCTTGGGGCGGTACTGGCGGTCGGCCCGTCATTCAGCAATGCCCAGGACGAGAAGAAGGACGGTCGACCTGACCGACCGAAGGAAAACTTCGATCGGCCCAAGGGCGAGCCAAACCCGCGCGAACAGCCGAAAAATGGGCCGGACCGTCCGAAGGATGGGGCCGACCGTCCGAAGGACCGGCCGTTCCCGCCGAAGGACGGCCCTGCCGGCGAAGAGTTCGAGGCACTTCGCAAGGAGATGCAGCAGGCACGTGAAGAGGCCGAGAAGGCCATGGGACGCGTGCGCGAACTGCAGGAGAAGATGGCACGCCTGGTCGGCGAGCGCGGATTCCGCCCGATGGGGGAGAACCCGCCGATGCGCGATCCCGTCGCGCCGCCAATGGGCCGTTTCGGCCAGGGTGGTAGTGATCGCCAGATTCAGGAAATGCAGAAGCAGATCGAAGACATGCGTCGGATGATCGAAGATCTCCGGCGCGACCTGCGGCCCACGCCGGATCGGAAACCATAGGGATGGAGCAAGTGCGGCTGCAAGTGCGACCGTCCCAGGACGGTCGTACGTCTTTTGTCAGGAATGATCAACCCTGAGGAATTCTCAGTCTGTATTTGATCCCTCACTTCCGGTAAACTGCAGTACGCTGGGCCCTGACGGCAAAGGAGCGAAGTATGGCGGCAATACTGGAGCAATCAGGGATCAATCGACTTTCCACGAAAGAACGATTGGAATTGATCGATGAGATCCGGGGCAGCATTGCACCGATCTGTCAGATGGAGATACCTGAAAGCCATAAAGAGGAACTGGATCGGCGACTGGCTGATGCTGATGCTGATCCCGCAGCCGGCCGACCTTGGAATGAGGTGCGAGCTCGATTGCGAGGACAATCGTGAGTTATTCGCTCATCATCCGTCCTGATGCTGAAGACGACATCGCGGAAGCGCGCGACTGGTATCAGGCTCGAAGTGATGATCGGCAATTTGAATTTCTTGATGAAATCGACGAGACGCTCGAACACATCGGCGAGATGCCGGAACTGTACGCGCCTGAATACAAACGGGTACGTCGGGTCGGATCGAGGCTGTTTCCTTATGTGGTCCAGTCTCGCACTGTTGGAAGCGACGTGGAAATCATCGCAGTGCAGCATGGCAGCCGTCATCCACGGCACTGGCGGAAGCGGGCGTAAAGCAAATCCCTGATACGTTTGCATGTTTTGAGGCTGACGCATGTTCGCCCGCCTGCGGATTCTGACCGGCTACGCGCCGCTTCTTCCCGCCGCGTTCGCGGCAACGCTGGGCATTGTCATCGATCGCTATCTTTCGGTCCCCATCCCCGCGGCGATGATCGTCGTCGTCGTGTCGCTGATCTTGTCGATACTGCTGCTTCGCACCCGTTCGGCGGACATGTCGCGTCTGCCGCAATGGCTTGCCGTCACCGCGATTGCCGCCGCTTATCACCATGCGGTGCGCGACGTATATCCGGCCGACGATATCGGCTATCTGGCGGATCACGAAGCGCTGCTGGTGCGCGGTCGCGCGGTCGTGGTCGAAGAACCGGTCGTTCGGCCCGGCCGAACCGACCCGCTGTTGTCGCGGCCGCGAACGGAATCGACATCGGCAGTAATTCGACTCGTGTCGCTTGATGACGACAGGACCAAGCGAGCTTCGAGCGGTCTGGCGATTCTGGAAGTCGATGGAGTGCTGCGGGGAATACTGCCCGGCGACACCATCGAGTTCACCGGCTGGCTCTCGGCCATCCCGCCGGCGATGAACCCGGGCGAGACTGACTTCGCCCGGCGTAATCGGGATCGGCGCATCCGCGCCGAGATTCATGTGAGGCACGATGCAGATGCCGTGGTGCTGATCGAGCAAGGCTGGCGGCACTCGTTCAGCGGTTGGCTGGCGGCACTGCGCGGCTGGGGTGAACGGGTATTGGGTCGGACACTTCCTCCCGGGAATGTCGGCATCGCGTCGGCGTTGCTGCTGGGCGATACCTCCGCCATGTCGCGAGAGGAATGGCAGGTTTACGTTCATACCGGCGTCGTCCATGTGCTGGCGATCTCGGGACAGCATCTGGTCGTGCTCGGCGTGTTTCTCTGGTACCTGCTGCTGGTGTGCGGCCTGTCGTACCGGCAGGCTGCGGTCGCCACGGCGCTGATTCTTGTCCTTTACGCGCTGCTCACGGGCGGACGTCCCTCGGCCATGCGGGCGGCCATCATGGTCTCGGCGGTGTGCGGCGGGCTGCTGCTGCAGCGCCGTTCGCCGCCCGCCAACACGTTCGCGCTGGCCTGGTTGGGTGTACTGTTCCTCAATCCGACCGATCTGTTCACCGCCGGCTTTCAACTGTCGTTCCTTTGTGTCGCCATGCTGATCTGGGCGATACCGCGCTGGTTTCCCGCGCACGTAATGACGCCGCTTGAGGAACTGATCGACGAATCCCGCCCGCTGCCGGTTCGCTTTCTGCGGCGTGCCGGCCGGTTGATCGGCCGTTGGTATCTGGTGACGCTCGTGCTCATGCTGGCAACGCTGCCGTTGGTGGCGGTCTGGCAGAACGTGATTTCTCCTGTCGGTATTCTGATCGGACCGCCGGCGATCGTTCTCACGTCGATCGCCCTGATTGCCGGGTTCATCATCTTCCCCCTCAGCCTGCTCGGCAGTTGGGCGACATGGTTGCCCGCCTGCATCACGGCGTGGTCGCTCGATCTGTGCGACGCGATGGTGCATGCGGCCGAGCGACTGCCGTTTGGAAGTGTTCATGTGCCGACAATCCCGATGTGGTGGGTTGTCGGCTGTTACGGCGTGCTGGTCGCCGCCTTGCTTATTGTTGAGCGAGTGCCGACCCTCGGGTTCCGGCCGATACTGCGGCCCACAGCGGTCGGCATGATGATCGCCGGCTGGGCGACGGTCGGGCTGCTGGCGGGAGCGATGCGGCCGATGCAGCCGGGGTTGCGCGTGACCGTATTGGCGGTCGGTCACGGCGGGTGCATCGTGCTCGAGACAGGCGACGGTCGAGTGATCTTGTACGATGCGGGGTCGTTGGCCGGGCCTGATGTCGCCCGGCGGCAGATTGCGCCCTACCTGTGGTCACGCGGAATCGTGCGCATTGATGAAGTGTTCATTTCACATGGCGATCTCGATCATTTCAATGCACTGCCCGCATTGGCGGAGCGATTTACTATCGGCCAGGTATCCTGGACGCCGTCGTTCTCGGAGAAGCCGACACCCGGCGTGGCCCATGCCATCGCCCGCTTGCGGGAACTGCATGTGCCCGTCCGTGTGGTGAGGGCCGGCGACAAGTTCCCGATGGGCGATGCGCTGCTGACGGTGCTTCACCCGCCGCCTCAGGGTCCGGCCGGCAACGAGAATGCCCGCAGCCTCGTGATGCTTGTCGAGCAACATGGCTGGCGACTGCTGCTGACGGGCGACCTCGAACAGCAGGGGTTGCAACAAGTGCTTGACACCCCGCCACTGTCGGTTGATGTGCTGCTGGCCCCGCATCACGGCAGCCGCACGGCGAACACGCAGCGCTTGGTCGAGTGGTCGCAACCGCTGCTTGCGATCGCCAGCGACGGTTATCCGATCGTGCCGCGCGCGGGTGATGACGTTTACAGCCGCAATGGAATTCCGATCTGGTACACCTGGCCCGAAGGGGCGGTAACCATCCGGTTGATGCCCGGCGAACTGTCGGCCGAGACGTTCCGCAGCCGAAAGCTGATGAAACTTCAGGCACCGCTGCAGGCGATTCGATGATTGACGGAGTTTGGCGCGAGGTGTACCCTCATGAAGCCTACCCGCTTTCGGAGTTGCAACATGTCATC
>JBBQII010000391.1:0-4704 GCA_038324795.1 Gemmatales bacterium | reverse complement strand
ACTCCCTGAAGGACCTGCCGCCGGTCGATCAAGTGAAGTAATGGGTCCATCCGAACCCGACATTTCAAGTTTTTCCGCAACGTTGAGCAACTGAGCCCAAATTCGGCCGAGTTAAGGACAAGCCGTTCGCGAAACCCGGTCGTGCGTCGTACGGGTCGACGTCAGGCCGGTTCGCCGCCATGCCGAAGCCACCCCCGTCTGAACCGCTGACGGTAGTTACCTTCCCGGGCGATCCACGGCATGTTAAGATATCTTCTCTCCCGAACCTTCTCCTACCTGCCGGCGTTGCCGAATGAAACGAACTCTTGCATTCATCGCCATCCTTATCGGATCACCGGCCATGGCCGAGCCCATCGACTATGCGCGCGACGTCAGGCCGATCCTGACGAAGCAGTGTGTGGCGTGTCATGGGGCGACGAAGCAGTCGGCAGAGCTGCGACTCGATACCCATGCGGGGATTGTGAAGGGTGGAAACTCCGGGCCGGCGGTTGTCGCGAAGAATGGTGCCGGCAGCCGGCTCATTCAGGCGGTGACCGGTAGTTCCAAGGACGTGACGCGGATGCCGCCCAAGGGGGCCGTGGTTGCTGACGACATTGCCACGCTGCGCCGCTGGATCGACGAAGGGGCCATCGGCCCGGCCATGGAAGAAGCGGTCGCGGGTGGGCCGATATCCACGCACTGGTCGTTCCAGCCGATCCGCCGGCCGGTTACACCCGCGGTACTGGACAAGAAGTGGATTCGCAACCCGATCGACGCGTTCATCCTGGCCGAACTGGAACCGAAGAAGGTCCGCCCCTCGCCAGAAGCGCCGCCGACCACGCTGCTGCGACGGTTGCATCTCGACTTGACCGGTCTACCGCCGACGATCGATGACATCGAACAATTCTTGAAGGCTTGGAAGGCCAACCCTGATCAAGCGTACGAAGCAGCCATCGACCGGCTGCTGGCGTCGCCGCACTACGGCGAGATGCAGGCCCGGCAATGGCTTGACCTGGCCCGCTATGCCGATTCCAACGGCTTCAACATTGATGCCCCGCGTTCGATCTGGAAGTACCGCGACTGGGTCATTGATGCCCTCAACCGCGATATGCCGTTCGACCGGTTCACCATCGAGCAACTGGCCGGCGACCTGCTGCCGAATGCCACGCGCGAGCAGAAGATCGCGACCGGCTTTCACCGCAATACGCTGATCAATCAGGAAGGCGGCATCGATCTCGAGCAGTTCCGCGTCGAGTCGGTCGTTGACCGCGTCAACACGACCGGTTCGGTCTGGCTGGGTGTGACGATCGGCTGCTGTCAGTGTCATGACCATAAGTTCGACGCGTTCAGCCAGCGCGAGTACTACCAGTTCTTCGCCTTCTTCAACAACTGCGATGAACCTTCGCTGGAGATCATGACGCCCGAGGAAGAGAAGCGGCGGAACGCCGTGCGCTCGCAACTGGCTGCGGTCGAGAAGCAGTGGGAACGACTCGACACCACCAATGCGAAGGCGATCCGGCAATGGGAACTCGCCATCACGGATGAGAACCGTTCAACGCTTGCCAAGGCCGTGCGCGATGTGTTTGCCGTCGCGGAGAACGGCCGCAATGCGAAGCAGAAGAAGATCCTGGAGGACGGATATCGTTTTGCCGACCAGATACGCCATCCGCTCGGCGCACTGCTGGGGCCGGTCTCGGCCGTCACGCACGCGGGGCTACTGGAGACACGATTTGAATTGCAGAAACGACATGCGGATTTGAAACGTCGGGAACCGCAGGTCGTTACCTCCATGGTGATACAGGAACGGCCGGAGCCGCGCACGACACGCGTGATGCTCGGCGGCGACTTCACCCGACAGGGCGTTCCGGTGAAGGCCGGGACGCCGGCGGCGCTGCCGCCGCTGGAAAAGGCCGGCAGCCGTCTCGACCTGGCACGCTGGCTCGTTGATCGCCGACAGCCGCTGACGGCACGCGTGGCGGTGAACCGCTATTGGGGCCAATTCTTCGGCATCGGACTGGTGGAAACGGAGAACGACTTCGGCACACAGGGGACGCCGCCCAGCCACCCCGCGCTGCTCGACTATCTTGCCGACGAGTTCATGGAGAACGGCTGGTCGGTGAAGCAGATGCACAAGCTGATCGTCATGTCGGCCGCGTACCGGCAATCGTCGAACGCCCGGCCCGATTTGGCGATCGTTGACCCGCGCAACCGGTTGCTGGCAAGGCAAACGCGGCTGCGTGTGCCCGCTGAAACAGTACGCGATGTCGCCCTGACGGCCAGTGGCCTGCTGAACCCGAAGGTTGGCGGACCCGGTATCTTCCCGCCGCAACCGGAGGGAATGTACCGCTTCACACAGATCGACAAAGCGTGGAAGGAAAGCGGTGGCGACGATCGCTACCGCCGGGGAATGTACACCTACTTCTGGCGCTCGGCCCCGCACCCGGCCCTGGTCGTCTTCGACGCGCCGGACTCGACGACGACATGTACGCGCCGCTCGCGATCCAACACGCCGCTGCAGGCACTGACACTGCTCAACGATGTCGGCTTCAACGACTATGCCGCGGGGCTGGCGAAGCAAATGCTTGCCATGAAGTCGGCCGAGGATGCCCAGCGCGTGCAAAGAGCCTTTATCCTCTGCACCGGTCGCCCGCCAGGGGAACGCGAACAGGCGAGGTTGCTGCGGTTCCTGCAGCAGCAGCGATCGGACTTCGAAAGCGACGCGCAGGCCGCCCGCCAACTGGCGGGTGCCAGCACGGCCGATTCGGATGAGCAACGTATCGAACGGGCCGCCTGGATCATGCTGGCGAGGGTGCTGATGAACCTTGATGAATTCATTACGCGGGAGTGAAACGGATGATGGATCAGCAACTCGCCCGCACACGCCGGCACTTCTTCCGCGATTGCGGCGTCGGCCTCGGCTCGATGGCCCTCGGTTCGCTGCTGCACCGCGATGCAACCGCGGCGCAGAGCCCCACGACGCCGCGGCGCGGGCACCATGCACCACGCGCGAAGAATGTCATCTTCCTGTTCATGGCCGGCGGGCCCAGCCAGTTTGAACTGTTTGATCCGAAGCCCGAACTGCAAAAGCTGCATGGCCAGGCGATGCCCGATTCGTTCCTGAACGGCAAACGCTTCGCCTTCATGGATACCTTCACGAAGGAAAAGCCGAAGCTGCTGGGCACTACGCGCAAGTTCGCCCAGTACGGGCAAAGCGGGGCGTGGTTCTCCGATTGTCTGCCGCATCTGGCGACCGTGGCTGACGACCTCACGTTCATCCGTTCGATGAAGACCGACGTCTTCAACCATGCCCCGGCCAAGATCTTCCTGAACACAGGTAGCCCGCAGTTCGGCCGACCGTCGATGGGGGCGTGGGTCACGTATGGCATCGGTTCCGAGTCGCAGAACCTGCCCGGCTTCGTGGTGCTGCAGTCCGGTCCGCGCGGTCCGCGCGGCGGCGTGCACAACTGGGGCGCGGGCTTCCTGCCGACGAGCTATCAGGGCGTGCCTTTTCGCAGCGGCGGCGACCCGATCGTGAATCTGTCGTCGCCCTCGGGCATCTCCGCGAAGCGACAGCGCGATGTGCTGGATGCCGTGCGTGAACTGAACGAGGATCGCCTGAGCGCGACCGGCGACCCGGAAATCGCCACTCGCATCGCCTCCTATGAGATGGCCTACCGGATGCAGTCGAGTGCACCGGAACTGATCGACATCGCCCAGGAATCAAAGCAAACGCTGGAACTGTACGGGGCCGAACCGGGCCAGGCGAGCTATGCCAACAACTGCCTGCTGGCCCGCCGGCTTGTCGAGCGCGGTGTCCGCTTTGTGCAGCTGTACCACACCGACTGGGACCATCACGGCGACGGTCTGAACAATCTCGGCAACGGGCTCGATAAGCTCTGCGGGCAGATCGATCGGGCCACCGCCGGGCTGATCAAGGACTTGAAGGCGCGTGGCTTGCTCGACGAAACGCTGATCGTCTGGGGCGGCGAGTTCGGCCGAACGCCGATGGGCGAAATCCGCGAGAGCATCGGCCGAAACCACCACATCGACGCGTACACGATGTGGCTGGCGGGAGCAGGCATCAAACCGGGCACGTCGATCGGCCAAAGCGACGAGTTCGGCTTCTTCACCACCGAAGACCGTGTACACGTCCACGACCTGCAGGCCACGATTCTGCACCTGCTGGGCCTCGAACATACCCGACTGACCTACAAGTTCCAGGGTCGCGACTTCCGCCTGACCGATGTGCATGGCGAGGTGGTGAGCAAGTTGCTGGCATAGCCGGGCCTATCCTGAACCGATTCGTGACGTAACATATCAGCATGCCCGTCTGCTCGACATCGCGATGAAAGGATGCCGCCTTGATCGATCGATCCGCCATCGTGGCCACACTTGCCGGGCTCGCGCATCCGCAAGGGGGCTGGGGGTACGCGCCGGGGCAGCCGATCCATCTGGAGCCGACCTGCCTGGCTTTGCTGGCTCTGGCGGGCGAGCGCGACGCACATCGCGGCGTCATCGACGCCGGACTGCGTGCGCTGGCCGCGAACGCGATCGGCGACGGCGGCTACCGGCTCGAACGTGGCCGGCCGCAGGCACTGTGGCCGACGGCGCTCGTGGTCTACACCCGGCTGACGCTGGGTGAAACCGATACGCAACCTTCAATCGACCGACTGCTGAAGATTCACGGGCGTGTCATCGAGGCCGACCCTGAAGTCGCCGACATGA
>JBBQII010000390.1:0-4725 GCA_038324795.1 Gemmatales bacterium | reverse complement strand
CAACGGGCTATTGCCCCAGCTGCTGTTGATGACGTCGGCCGTATTGCCGGACAAACCGATGACCATGGCCGTGCGGTAAGCGAACAACTGCGAGGTGTAGCTGACACTGAATCCGCTGTTGCCGGACTCGCCGGCACTGGTGGAAATCGCCCCGGACCAGAGAGTTGCCCCGTAGGCGATGCCCTGAAAGTTGATCGACGTGCCTGGCACCGGCCCGCGCCAGGCAATCGCGTGGGCGGCACTGGTCGCATGCGATGAGAACTGATTGACGGCCCCTGCGCCGGTGATGAACTGCGACAGGTGCGTCAGCCCGTCATGCCCGTTCCAGACGTGACCGCCTTCGATATTCGCCACGATCGCGTTCTGCCCGGTGATCGGTGTTGTGGCCAAGTAGAAGGTGTTGGCCCCCAGAAAGGCAGTGTTGATCTGGACCGCGGTCGTCGGCGTACTGAATCCGTCGGTCGGCACGACGAACGGCACCGCCCGACGAGTCATCACCGGTTCCTCAACGGTGATCGTCGAAGGAACGGAGACGGCCGGCGCACTCTTCACCGAAACAGCAGGTGTCGTGGGCAGTGCAGCGAACGATCGTACCGGTTTGCGAATTGGCTGCGGCTGAACACGCGGCGTGATAGCGGAACTCGCGGACGATGCGGGCGCGGGCACCGCGGGAGAGTTCAACGCGATCGCGGGAAGCGACGGACGCTGGTCAACGCGCGGCACAACATACAACGATGGCGACGCCGCAAGCGGCGGGATCGTCACCGCTTGCGGCGTCGCCATGACGTTGTACGTCGTCGGAGCAGCAGGAAGGAAGATCGAAACCGGTGGTCGCAGCACTACGATCGGCGAATCCGTTTCCTCATGCTCGCGGGGATTCGACAGCAGTTCAATCGAAGGGACCAACGCAACCGCATCGACGTTCGGGACGGGCTCAGCAGCAATTGCCGGTACGGGTACGTCGTTGCGCGGTGCCGGTACGGCCAGCGCCAGGCTGACGCCCATCACTGCCGCCAAGACGCCGACCCGACCAGTGAATCGCGCGATACTCATGCAGTTCGCCCCTGAAGCGACGTGGACGCAATTGGGCAGATATGTCTGGAAAGATTACAAGACGGGCGCAATCTACACAACAGCGTAGCACACGAATCCACAAGTTCTACCCAATCGCATCGTGCCTCAAGACCGAATGCCCCCTGTCGCATGTTCCATCACCTGCTCGGAGGTCCAATCCCCGATCGGCCGCACGGGTGCCAGTCGGCCGCGGGACATGACGGTTAGCGAGTCGCAGATGCCGAACAACTCCGGCAGATAGCTGCTGACGATGAGGATCGCTTTGCCCTGCGAGGCCAGATCGCCGATGAGGCGATAGATCTCGGCCTTGCTGCCGACATCGACACCGCGTGTCGGCTCATCGAGCAGCAGCACGTCTGCCTGCTGATGCAGCAGCCGGCCCAGGGCGACCTTCTGCTGGTTGCCGCCGCTCAGTTCGCCGACGGACTGTCGGCCGTCGCGGCAGCGCACGCGCAGCGTGCCGAGCAGTTCTCCCGCCGCGTCGGCACGCTTCCGCATGTTGAGAATGCCGCAGCGGGAGAACGGCTTCAGCCAACTGTAGGTGAGGTTGTCGTCGATCGATTGATCGAGCGCAAGCCCTTCACCCTTGCGGTCCTCGCTGAGCAGGCCGACCCCCTGCGCGATGCGTGCCCGTGGCGACGCCGTACCCGTCAGCGACTTTACAACAACCGTACCGGAACGCACGACATCCAGGCCGAAGATGGCCCGCAGCAACTCCGTGCGTCCCGCGCCGACGATGCCGGCAACGCCCAGAATCTCGCCGCGATGCAGCGTCAGGCTGGCGTCGGCGGGCAGGCTGATCCCGGCCAGCGCGTTCACGGAAAGGATCACGTCGCCGCGCTGGTGCGGCACGCGCGGGTACTGCTCGTCGAGCGATCGGCCCACCATCATCTCGATGATCTTGTCCCGGCTCACGTCGGCCACTTCGCCGCCGCCGACGCTTTGCCCGTCCCGCAGCACGGTGAAGCGGTCCGCGATCGCTTCAATCTCTTCAAAGTAATGGCTGATGTAGATGACCGTGACGCCGCGCTGTTTCAACTTGCGGATCAGCGTGAACAGATGCTCGGCATCTTCACGTGTCAACGCACTGGTCGGCTCATCGAGTACCAGGATTCGCACATCGGTCAGCAGCGCCCGGGCGATCTCGACCAGTTGGCACGCGGCCGGGCTGAGGCCGCGGACCGGGGCATCGGGTGCAATCTCCGGATGATCGAGAAGCGCCAGGGCTTCACTCGCTCGGGCACGGTTGGCCAGCGTGCGCAGGATGCCGCCGCGGGTTGATTCCTGGCCGAGCATGATGTTGGCTTCGACGGTCAAATCGGGGGCGAGCGTCAGTTCCTGGTAGACCATCGCCACGCCCGCGCGTCGCGCATCCTGCGGGTCGCGCGGCCGATACGGCTTGCCGTCGAGCAGCATCGTACCGCTGTCGGATGTCTCGGCCCCGCTGAGGACCTTCATCAGCGTCGACTTCCCGGCCCCGTTCTCGCCGATGAGCGCGTGAACCTCGCCGCGATGCAGCATCAGGTCGACGCCGTGCAGCGCCCGCGTCGGGCCGTAGCTCTTGCAGATGCCCTGCATCTGCAGCCGGCAGGGGTCGCTCATCACTTCATCTCCTGCCGCATGTCGCGCCGGGCCTGGGCGTCGCGGTCGTAGCGTTTCACCGTCTCGGCATCGTGCACGTTGGCCCGGGTCACCAGGTACTCGCCCGTGCTCTGAATCAGCTTCGTCCGGCTGCTGTTGACGTCTTCGCCTTTCAGGAAGCGAACCAGCGTCGTCACCGCGAGGTAGCCCATCTTGTAGGGGTCCTGAATGATCGAGCCGTCGACATCCCCTTCGGCGATCGCCTGCAGCAGCGGAGCGCTCGAGTCGAAGCCGATGAGGTGAATCCGCCGGGCGTTGGCCGGGTTGCCGCGGTTCAGGCCCTGGCTGCGCAGCACATCGAGTGTGCCGCTGGCGGATGACTCGTTCGGCGCGAAGATGCCGTCGGCCTGATCCTTGAACTGCTGTACCAACGGCCCGGCCGTGCGTGTGGCACTGTCGCGCGTGGCCCCGGCGTATTGATTGGTGGACAGCCACTTCACCTTCGGCAGCGGACCGTGGCGCGGGCGATCGGTTTTCGTGGGGTCGAAGTAGTCGAGGAACCCCTGCTCCCGGCGTTCGGTGCTTTCCGAACCGACCTGGTAGCGCAGCAGGATCAACTTCGGTTCCGTGATTCCCTCGTCGGCCAGCGTCTTCGCCATGAACTCGGCCGCCAGCCAGCCGCCGTTGTAGTTGTCGGTGGCGACGTACTTGATCATGCCGTCTTCGAACGCCAACCCCGAGTCGATGACGACGACGGGGATGTTCTCTTCCATTGCCCGCTTCACCGGGGCCGACAGGATAACGCTGTGCTGCGGCGCGATCACGATGCCGTTGACGCCGGTGGCGATCCGGCGGTCGACAATCGAGATCTGTTCGAGGATGTCGCGTTCGCGCAGCGGGCCATCCCAGATGATCTGCACGGCCGTGCCATCGGTAGCGAAGTCCGCGGCTGCACGCTCCGCCCCGCGATGGATCGATTGCCAGAACTCGTGCGTCATCCCCTTGGGGATGACGACGATGCGCAGCGGTTGCGGCCCGTCGGTGCGCGAACAGCCGGCAACGGTGAGCGGCAACGCCGCGAGAAACCGGCGCCGCGACGGGAACGAAAGGCGTGGAGAGTGGCCCATACCGTCGCAGCATAGCCGGTGAACGGGCACCGATCAAGCAACAGCGGCCATGCGTTTTGCTATGGACGCAGCGCGGGCCGGGTTGCAGCATGAACGTAGCCGATCTATTCACACCCGTTGCGCGAGGCATCCATGCAGCAGACGTTGATTCTTCTGAAACCCGATTGTGTTCAACGCCGGCTGGTCGGCATCATCACTGCCCGGTTCGAGAGCAAGGGCCTGCGCCTGACGGGGATGAAGCTTCTGAAGGCCGACCGCGCCCTGGCGGAGAAGCACTACGCCGTCCACGCGGGCAAGCCGTTCTACGAATCGCTGCTGAACTTCCTGACGTCGGGCCCGACGATGGCGATGGTCTGGGAAGGCCGTGAGGCGGTGGCCGTATGCCGCAACATGATGGGCGGCACCGACGGCGCGAAAGCCGCCCCCGGCACCATCCGCGGCGACCACGCCCTGAGCGTCCAGAACAACCTGATCCACGGCAGCGACAGCCCTGAAAACGCCGCCATCGAGATCGCCCTCTGGTTCAACAAGGAAGAACTGGTCACCTTCACCACCGCCGACGCCACCTGGGTCGGCTAACCGCTGCCTCATTGATTCTCACGATCCGGCGGGATGAGGCGGTAGCCAACGCCCGCTCCCGCGCCCCGCCGATCGATCTACACGACAAAGAAACGTCGTTATCATTTCACCCACACCCTCCGTGATAATGAGGTCGCTCGGGTGATAATGACGCCCAAACGGTGATAATGACGCCCAAACGGTGATAATGACCGCCCGAAAGGTGATAATGACCACCCGAAGGGTGATAATGACCACCCGAAGGGTGAGAGAGACGCCCGAAGGGTGAGAGAGACGGCCCCGAATTAAATCTGACGTTCCGGCGACATAAGACGATGACCAATGCCGGTTCGTGAGAATTAACACCCGTGAACCGCCAAGTACT